>NZ_CP012915.1:1722500-1754523 GCF_001315015.1 Azospirillum brasilense
CAAGCCGTGTACCGAAGCTGCGGATGTGATCTCTGATCACGTGGTAGCGGAGCGTTCCGTAAGCCTGCGAAGGGTGTCCGTGAGGCCGCCTGGAGGTATCGGAAGTGAGAATGCTGACATGAGTAGCGACAAACAGTGTGAGAAACACTGTCGCCGAAAGTCCAAGGGTTCCTGCGCAAGGTTAATCCACGCAGGGTGAGCCGGCCCCTAAGGCGAGGCCGAAAGGCGTAGTCGATGGGAACCACGTTAATATTCGTGGGCCAGCGGGTGTGTGACGAATGGGAAAGCGTGTCGGGCCTTATCGGATTGGCCCGGCTGGGGACCCGTTCCAGGAAACAGCCCCCGCATCAGACCGTACCCCAAACCGACACAGGTGGACTGGTAGAGTATACCCAGGCGCTTGAGAGAATGGTGTTGAAGGAACTCGGCAAATTGCCCTCGTAACTTCGGAAGAAGAGGGCCCCGTCGCGGCGCAAGCCGGGGCGGGGGGCACAGACCAGGGGGTGGCGACTGTTTACTAAAAACACAGGGCTCTGCGAAGCCGTACAAGGCGACGTATAGGGTCTGACGCCTGCCCGGTGCCGGAAGGTTAAGAGGAGGGGTTCACGCTCCGAATTGAAGCCCCGGTAAACGGCGGCCGTAACTATAACGGTCCTAAGGTAGCGAAATTCCTTGTCGGGTAAGTTCCGACCTGCACGAATGGCGTAACGACTTCCCCGCTGTCTCCAACACCAACTCAGCGAAATTGAACTCTCCGTGAAGATGCGGAGTACCCGCGGTCAGACGGAAAGACCCCGTGCACCTTTACTACAGCTTTGCAGTGGTGCTAGGGATCTCATGTGTAGGATAGGTGGGAGGCTAGGAAACCCGGGCGCCAGCTCGGGTGGAGCCACCCTTGAAATACCACCCTTGAGGTCTCTGGCATCTAACCGCGCTCCGTTGATCCGGAGCCGGGACCCTGCATGGCGGGTAGTTTGACTGGGGCGGTCGCCTCCCAAAGTGTAACGGAGGCGCGCGATGGTGGGCTCAGAGCGGTCGGAAATCGCTCGACGAGTGCAATGGCATAAGCCCGCCTGACTGCAAGACAGACAAGTCGAGCAGAGACGAAAGTCGGCCATAGTGATCCGGTGGTTCCACGTGGACGGGCCATCGCTCAACGGATAAAAGGTACGCCGGGGATAACAGGCTGATGACTCCCAAGAGTCCATATCGACGGAGTCGTTTGGCACCTCGATGTCGGCTCATCACATCCTGGGGCTGGAGCAGGTCCCAAGGGTTCGGCTGTTCGCCGATTAAAGTGGTACGTGAGCTGGGTTTAGAACGTCGTGAGACAGTTCGGTCCCTATCTGCCGTGGGTGTCGGAGTTTTGCGAGGATCTGTCCCTAGTACGAGAGGACCGGGATGGACATACCTCTGGTGCACCGGTTGTCACGCCAGTGGCATGGCCGGGTAGCTAAGTATGGACGGGATAACCGCTGAAAGCATCTAAGCGGGAAACCCACCTCAAAACCAGAACTCCCTTGAGAGCCGTGACAGACCATCACGTCGATAGGAGGCATGTGGACGGGCGGCAACGCCTGAAGCTGAGCCTTACTAATCGCTCGATCGGCTTGATCCTTCCCAGTCGGTAGCCCGCGCGCAGCGGCAAGCCCTGGGCGCACGAGCCAACACCGCAAAGAACAAGAGCAAACGTCCTCGCTCAAACGAAACCCTCTGCCGTCCCTGTCCGGATGGTTCGCGTGTGCCTTGGTGACCTGGTGGTCATGGCGAGGCTCCCAACACCCGATCCCATTCCGAACTCGGCCGTGAAACGCCTCAGCGCCGATGGTACTGCGTCTTAAGACGTGGGAGAGTAGGTCGCCGCCAGGTCACCACGGCACACGCCAAACCAAAACGGACGTGGACGCAGCAGGCTTCAAGCACACTTGACAATCGGCTTCATGAACGGCAAGGCCGGCGCTTTTCCCCACGGGAAGCGCCGGCTTTTCGTCGTGTCCGGCGTGCCGGCGCGGGCTCCCTCCCTAACCCTCCCCCGCCACCGGCGGGGGAGGGGATTATGGGGATGGGGATTGGTTGCCGGGACGGTGGTCAAGCTGGGTGAGGATCGTCTGGGCCTCGGTCAGCAAGGCGTCGCGGACGCGGATGTATTGGTCGAGGGAGCTTCCGGATCGTTGCCGCGCCTGCAAAGCGGCGATCTGGATGTCGAGCGCGTCGAGATCGCGGTCGATGCATTTCAGCGCGTCGCGCGCCCGTTGCTCTTCCTGCGCGTTCATGGCCACTCCTCCCGTGTCTGGTCTGGATTTCCGGCGAATCGCATCCGAACGAGGTACGGCTTTTTGTTTTGATCTCCCTGGCACTGCTTTTGCTGAACGAGTTCCGTTCACGAGCGTCCGCTCGGCAAGCTGAGAGGGAGACTACGATGGCGTCACGCGGAATCAATGCCGGTTTGGTGATTACGGTCGCTCAGAGTGCCATCGACTTTCTGTGGTCGCATTGGGACGGCTCGTCCAAATCCGTCCGCTCGGCGCTGATGGCCTCGGAATTCTGGACGTTGCAAGCCTATGGCCGGCATGGCCAGTGGGTGCAGTCGGTCACCCGCGACGCGCTGGTCGAGTTTCTCGGCAATTATATCGACCGGCGCATGGAGGTCGGCGACAGCGAGGACCGGGCCGTCGCCACCGCGGTTTACCGTCTCACGGGCAAGACGGTGGGTGCGGTCTGAGCAAGCTAAGGGGCGGCGTGCCTATTTTTTGTCCGGATGCCCATGGGGTGAGCAGCGCTTCCCATGGGCATCCGGGAAGCGGTGTCATTCGGGGTCGGACCACAGCTTGCCGCCGCTGGCCCAATCGCTCTTCTTCACGTCATGGAAGATGACATCGACCGCCTCCGGGCTGCAGCCGAGCACTTCGACCGAGGCGTCGGTGAGCGCCTTGGCGTAGGCGCGCTTTTGCTCCAGCGTGCGGCCTTCGAAAAGCTGAACGTTGATCAGCGGCATAATCGTTCCATCCCCTCTGTTGCGGACCGTGGTCCGGAAAGCTCAAGTCTTGTAGTCCGGGCAGCGCCGGTCCAGGCGTCGCAGCAGCGCCGGCCATTCCAGTTCGCCTTCCGGCTCCGGATCGGCAGTGAGCTGCCGGTAGGTCTTGTCGCACAGCTCCGGCGGCGGCGACACCAGTTCCGCGCCGGCCGCCTGCGCCGCGAGCTGCATCCGGCACGCCTTGTCCAGCATGTCCATCAGGCAGAAGGCCTCCGCCACCGTGCGCCCGGTCACCAGACTGCCGTGGTTGTGGAGCAGCATCGCCCGGCGGGTGCCGAGATTGGCGACGAGGCGGACCTTCTCGCTGTCGGTCAGGGCCAGCCCTTCGTACCGATGATAGGCGAGGTCGCGGTAGAAGCGCAGGGCGTGCTGGGACAGCGGGAGGAGTCCGTCCTTCAGCATCGACACCGCCACCCCCGCCTCGTTGTGGAGGTGCATGACGCAGCGCGCGTCCTCGCGCGCCGCATGGACGGCGCCATGGATGACGAAGCCGGTGGCGTTCACGGTGTGGGGGCTGTCGCCGATGATGGCGCCGTGGATGTCGATCTTCACGAGGTTGGAGGCGGTCACCTCGTCGAAGGTCAGGCAGAAGGGGTTGATGAGGAAGCGCCCCGGCTCCCCCGGCACGGCCAGCGAGATGTGGGTGTAGATCAGATCGTCCCAGCCACGCTCGGCGACCAGACGGTAGGCGGCGGCGAGATCGACCCGCGCTTGCCACTCGGCGTCATTGATGCCGGCATCGGCGATGCGCGGTCCGGCATGGACGAATGATCCGCGGGTGTCGGTCACGGTCGGCTCCCGGTCTGTGCGATGAGCGGAGGAGCTTCGCATGGCGCGGGTTGGTTGTCCAAGCGTGGTGCGGGACTATTCCGGATTTCGGAAATCACTGGCTCGCCCTGGTTGCGGTCCCTTAGACTGAAGGGCTTTCCGACGCCGAGTGCACAGTGATGACCATGACCGCGCCAGTCTCCACCCCGTCCGACCGCAGCGCGCCGGAAGGGGGCCGAATGGAGGACCGGGCGAAGCCCTCCATCCTCGTGGTGGACGACGAGGAGGGCATCTGCAGCTTCCTGTCGCGCGCGCTGGAGCGGCGCGGTTGGCGGGTCGAGGTGGCGGGCAGCGCCGAGGAAGGCGCCCGGACGCTGGAGCGCATTCACGCCGAGGTCATCATCCTCGACGTCGCCCTGCCGGGCCGCTCGGGGCTGGACTGGCTGAAGGAGCTGATGGCCGGCGGCTACGCTGGCGAGGTGATCCTGGTCACCGCCTTCGCCGATATGGACACGGCCATCGACGCCCTGCGCTCCGGCGCCGCGGATTTCGTGCTGAAGCCCTTCCGGGTCGAGCAGATACTCAACTCCATCGACCGCTGCGTCGAGCGCACCCGGCTGACCCGCGAGAACTACGTGCTGCGCCGGCAGCTGTCGAAGAAGGACAGCGGGCGCGACGAGATCGTCGGACGGTCGGACGCCATGATGCGGTTGCGCTCGCTGGTGCAGCGGGTGGCGCCGACCCCGTCCACCGTGCTGATTCAGGGCGAGTCCGGCGTCGGCAAGGAGCTGGTCGCCCGCGCGCTGCACGACCTGTCGCCGCGCGCCGACCGGCCCTTCGTGGCGGTGAATTGTGCGGCGATCTCCGCCGACCTGATCGAGGCGGAGCTGTTCGGCCACGCCCGCGGCGCCTTCACCGGGGCCAAGGACGCGCGCAAGGGGCTGTTCTACTACGCCCACGGCGGCACGCTGTTCCTGGACGAGATCGGCGAGCTGTCGCTGACTTTGCAATCCAAGCTGCTGCGCGTGCTGGAGGAGCGGCGAATCCGCCCGGTCGGCAGCGAGCAGGAGGTGCCGGTGGACGTCCGCGTGGTGACGGCCACCAACCGCGACCTGAAGGCGGAGGCCGCGGCGGGGCGCTTCCGCCCGGACCTGTTCTACCGGCTGGAGGTGATGACCCTAACCATCCCGCCGCTGCGCCAGCGCGCGGTGGACGTGCCGGAGCTGGCCGCGCTGTTCATGCGCTTCCTGCCGGCGCGGCTGGCCGTGCCGCCGCTGACCCTGACGCCGGAGGTCACAAGGGCGCTGATGTGCCATTCCTGGCCCGGCAACGTGCGGGAGCTGCGCAACTTCGTGGAGCGGTCGCTGCTGCTCGGCGAGTTCCCGCTCGACGATCTCGACACCGCCAACGCCGCGGCGGTGGAGGAAGGCTTGGCCGCGGACCCCAGCCTGTGCGCCGCCGCGGTGGCCGGCAACCCGCCCTGCGCGCCCTGTCCGGTCCGCCACGTCCGCATGGACGGCGACAACGACGTGCTGCCGCTGGCCGAGGTGGAGAAGCGCCACATCCTGACCGTGCTGGCGCGCTGCGACGGCAGCAAGACGCGCGCCGCCGACCTGCTGGGCGTGTCGCGCAAGACGCTGGACCGGAAATGCGTGGAATGGGGGGTGTGACGCCCCCATCTCCGGCGCCGCCCCTCAACGCGCCCCGGCCGCATATGCTGAAGCGGCTGGCGGCGGCCTACGCGGAGTCGGTGCGGCTCAAGCTGCTGGCGCTGGTGCTGGCGCCGCTGCTGGTCGGCGCGCCGGTCCTGCTGATGATCGTCTGGGCCTGGGGGACGCAGGGCTACGACCAGCTTCTGGTCAACAAGGTCAGCTCCGACCTGGGGACGGCGCGGCAGTTCTTCGACCGGGTGCAGATGTCGCTGCGCAACGGGCTGGAGGGGGTGGCGACCTCCCACCGGCTGGCCCTGGTGTTGGAGCGCGGGGCGCCCGCCGACCTGCGCCGGCTGCTCGAGGAGGAGGCGGAGGAGCACGGGCTGGACTATCTGCTGCTGCTCGACGCCGGGGGCATGGTGCGGGCGGGCGGGTCCTTCGCCGTCCCGGCGGACCGCAGCGGCTGGTCGGTGGTGCGCGAGGCGCTGCACGGCTATGCGCAGCATGGGCTGGAGGTCTTCGCCCCGGCGGAGCTGGAGGCGCTGAACCCGGCGCTGCGCCGGGCCGCCCACACGCCGCTGGTGCCGACCCGCGCGGCCCGGCCCGATCCGCGCAATGTCGAAAGTCATGGGGCCGAGGATCGCGGGCTGGTCATCCAGGTCGCCATTCCCTTCGACGGGCCGGACGGCCGGCTGCTCGGGGTGCTGGAAGGCGGGGTGCTGCTGAACGGCAACCAGGGCATCGTCGACCGGCTGAACACCATCGTCTATCAGGACGCCTCGCTGCCGCTGGGCAGCCAGGGCACGGCCACGCTGTTCCTGGGTGACACCCGCATCGCCACCAACGTCCGGCTTTTCGAAGGGCAGCGGGCGCTGGGCACGCGGGCGTCGCAGGCGGTGGCGGACAAGGTGCTGGACCGCGGCGAGCCATGGCTGGGCTCGGCCTTCGTGGTCAACGACACCTATGTGTCGGGCTATCAGCCATTGGCTGACACCGGCGGGCGGCGGATCGGGATGCTCTATGTCGGGTTCCTGGAATCGCCGCTGCGCGACACCCTGTACAAGGCGCTGGCCGGGCTGTTCCTGCTGTTCCTGCTGGTGTCGGGGCTGGGGACGCTGGTGGGGCTGCGCGGCGCGCGGGCGATCTTCCATCCGCTGGAGCGCATGGCCGGCGTCATCGTCCGCATTGAGAGGGGTGAGGATTCCGCGCGCATCGGCCCGACCGCCAGCCGGGACGAGCTGGGGCGGCTGGCCCGCGCCTTCGACCATCTGCTGGATTCCGTGGCGGCGCGGCGGTGGGAGCTTCAGCGCTCCGCCGAGGAGCTGGACCGCAAGGTGGCGCTGCGCACCGCCGCGCTGGAGGAGGCCAACGCCACCCTGCGCCGCGCCCAGCAGCAGCTGGTGATGAACGAGAAGCTGACCGCCATCGGCGAGCTGACCGCCGGGGTGGCGCACGAGATCAACAACCCGGTCGCGGTGATCCAGGGCAACCTCGACCTGCTGCGCGAGGTGCTGGGCGACGGGATCGAGCCGGTGCGCCAGGAGGTCCGGCTGATCGACGAGCAGACCTGGCGCATCCACGCCATCGTGACCAAGCTGCTGCAATTCGCCCGGCCCGGCGACTTCGCCGGCTACGCCGAGCCGACCGACGTGAACGGCGTGCTGTCCGACTGTCTGGTGCTGACCCGGCACAACCTGAACCGGGCGCGGGTCGTGGTGACGCTGAAGGCCCAGGCGGACGGCCCCGTGGAGATGAACCGCGGCGAGCTTCAGCAGGTGCTGATCAACCTGATCGTCAACGCCATGCAGGCGATGCCGGAGGGCGGCCGCCTGACTCTGGACAGCCGCGACATCGGCCCGGACGAGCGTCTGCCGGGGGCGGAGCCCTTCGAAGGGGTGCTGGTGGGGGTCGAGGACACCGGCCACGGCATCGCGGCGGGCGATCTGGCCCGCATCTTCGACCCCTTCTTCACCACCAAGAAGCAGACCGGGACGGGGCTCGGCCTGTCGATCAGCTACGCCATCGTCCAGCGCTACGGCGGGCGGATCACGGTGGAGAGCGTTCCGGGGCGCAGCACCCGCTTCACCCTGTGGCTGCGGCGGCAGGCCGTCTATTCCGACCAGCCGACCGCGCCCTTCTTCGCCGCCCAGCGGATCACCGCGGGGGGCTGACGCCCCGTCGTGCTACCCAGCAACCGCCAGGAACGGGTTGACGCCGATGCGGCGGTACTCCTCCTCGCCCAGCAGCAGGTCGAGCGCCAGGGTAGCGAGGTCGTCGGCCACCGGGTCGAGGTCCGGCGCCTTTTCCAGGAACAGCAGCTTCAGATAGCTGTGGCAGGCGTCGCAGGTCTCCGCCCGCACCGCGCCGTTGGCCTCCGTGCCGTCCGCCCCTTCGACGAAGCGCTGGGAGACGTCCTTGCCGTCGCCGCAGGCCACGCAGGACGAGCGCACATGGTGCCAGGCGGTGTGGCAGATTCCGCAATGGAGATAGCGCAGGCCGCCGCTTTCCATGCCGACCTGCAGCACGCCGGCGACCGGCGCGCCGCCGCAGACCGGGCAGGCGGTGGCGGTGGCGTGGGTGGTCACCGACGCCGGGTCGAGCGCCGCGGCGTGGCGCGTCCAGGCGGTCTGGAAGGCCGCGGCCAGGAAGGGCGCCGCGGCGAGGTCGCCGTCCTCCAGAGCGTCGCCGGCCCAGCGCCCGGCCAGCGCCTCCAGGGTGTCGGCGTCGGACGCGGCGAGCGCGGTCAGGGCTTCGCGCGCACCGCCGGGCAGGGTGTCCAGCCGGTCGGCCAGGGCGCGCAGGTCGGCGGCCCACTGCTCCTCCGGCGGCAGGATGGCGGGGGTGGCGGCCACTGCCGCCTGGGCGTCGGCCAGCGCGGCGACGAAGCGCAGCCAGTCGCCCATGGCGTGCCCCTCCGCCAGCGTGCGCAGGCGTGCCGCCCGCCGGGCGAAGATCGCCGTGTCGGGCAGGCGCAGCGGGGACGGCGACTGGCCCGGCACCAGACCGGCGGCGGCCATGGCGGCGGCAGTCGCTTCGGACATCGCCGCTTCGGAAATCGGGGCGTCGGAGGAGGAGGCGGTCATGGTGGCTTTCCCGGTCACGGATCACGAACGATGAGAAGGGATAGCACAGCGCAAGAACGGTGCCAGGGCCATGAGTAACCCTCTCCCCTCTGGGGAGAGGGTGGCCCGAAGGGCTGGTGAGGGGGATGCGCGTGTGCCGAACGATCCGCCACGCGCAACCCCCTCACCCTAACCCTCTCCCCAGAGGGGAGAGGGAACTTTCATTGCGACCCACCCCCCGACAGATTGTCCTCCACACAAACGTTATGGACATTTTGTCCATCGCCGGCTGGACAAAATGTCCCTCGGCGCGGTGCGGGCATGACGGTTCCGTCCGTGCGGCCCAGCAAAGTCCCCGCATTCCGCTGTAAGCCCCGGCTGGCACGGAATCTGCCCTTTGGAGGATGCGCCGCTTCAGCCGGGTCACCCCGAACGGTGCGGCGCCACCGGCTCCAGGCGCTCAAGCGCCGGGCCGGCACATCCTGACACCAGGGCCGACATCAGGGAGGTTTCATGCCCATCACACCCATGCAGGTATCACGGCGGCAGTTCTTGAAGGTCACGGCGGGCGGTCTCGCCGCCTCCAGCATGGGGGTTCTGGGCTTCCTGCCGTCCGAGGCGCTGGCCGAGGTGCGCCAGTTCCGCCTCGCCCGCGCCAAGGAGATCCGCAACACCTGTCCCTACTGCTCGGTCGGCTGCGGCCTGCTGATGTACAGCCTGGGCGACGGCGCCAAGAACGCCAAGGCCGAGATCATCCACATCGAGGGCGACCCCGACCATCCGGTCAGCCGCGGCTCGCTCTGCCCGAAGGGCGCCGGCCTGCTGGACTTCATCCACAGCCCGAACCGCCTGAAGCACCCGGAGGTCCGCGAGGCCGGGTCGAACAGCTGGAAGCGCATCTCGTGGCATGAGGCGATCGGGCGCATCGCCCGCCACATCAAGGACGACCGCGACGCCAACTTCGTCACCAGGACCGCCGACGGCGTGACGGTGAACCGCTGGCTGTCCACCGCCATGCTGACCGCGTCGGCGTCGTCCAACGAGACGGGCATCCTGACGCAGAAGGTCATGCGGTCGCTGGGCATCGTCGGCACCGACGCGCAGGCCCGCGTCTGCCACGGCCCGACCGTGTCGGCGCTGGCCTCGACCTTCGGGCGCGGGGCGATGACCAACAGCTGGGTGGACATCTCCAACGCCGACTTCATCCTGATCATGGGCGGCAACCCGGCGGAGGCGCACCCGGTCGGCTTCAAGTGGGCGGTTGAGGCGAAGAAGCGCGGCGCGCGCATCGTCGTCGTCGACCCGCGCTACAACCGCTCCGCCGCGGTGGCCGACGAGTATCTGCCGATCCGCGCCGGCTCCGACATCGTGTTCCTGGGCGGCGTCATCAACTGGCTGGTCGCCAACGACAAGATCCAGTGGGACTATGTCCGCGCCTACACCAACGCCTCCTACATCGTGAAGGAAGGCTTCGGGTTCGAGGACGGGCTGTTCAGCGGCTATGACGCGGCCAAGGGCCAGTACGACCGCTCCAGCTGGAATTACGAGTTCGAGGCGGACGGCACGACGGCGAAGACCGACCCGACGCTCCAGCATCCGCGCTGCGTGTGGAACCTGATGAAGGCCCACTACGCGCGCTACACGCCGGAACTGGTCGAGGACCTGACCGGCACGCCGAAGGACGGCTTCCTGCGCGTCTGCCAGCATCTCGGCTCCACGGCGGTGCGCGACCGGGTCGGCACGATCCTCTACGCGCTGGGCTGGACGCAGCACACGGTGGGCGCCCAGAACATCCGCAGCATGGCGATGATCCAACTCCTGCTGGGCAACATCGGCATGCCGGGCGGCGGCGTGAACGCGCTGCGCGGCCACTCCAACATCCAGGGCCTGTCCGACCTCGGCCTGCTGTCCACCAACCTGCCGGGCTATCTGACCCTGCCTTCGGAGAAGGCGCACCCGACCTTCGCCGACTACATCGCCAAGACCGCGCCGAAGGCGCAGGCGCCGGGCCAGCTGAACTTCTGGGCCAACACGCCGAAATTCTTCGTCAGCCTGCTGAAGTGGTTCTGGGGCGACAAGGCGACGGCGGAGAACAATTGGGGCTACGACTGGCTGCCCAAGTGGGACAGGATGTACGACGTGCTGCAGGTCATGGACCTGATGCACAACGGCAAGGTCAACGGCTTCATCGTCCAGGGCTTCAACCCGCTGACCTCCTTCCCGGACGCGCGCAAGACGGCGGCGGACTTCGCCAAGCTGAAATACATGGTGGTGATCGACCCGATCGCCACGGAAACCGCCTCCTTCTGGCAGAACCACAGCGAGGTCAACGAGGTCGACACCGCGTCGATCAAGACCGAGGTGTTCCGCCTGCCCTCGACCTGCTTCGCCGAGGAAGACGGCGCCATCGTCAACTCCTCGCGCTGGCTGCAGTGGCACTGGAAGGGCGCCAATCCGCCGGGCGAGGCGAAGACCGACCAAGAGATCCTGGCCGAGCTGTTCATGGCCGTCCGCAGCCTCTACGCCAAGGAGGGCGGCACCGCGCCGGAGCCGATCCTCAACCTCTCCTGGCCCTACAAGAACCCGCTGGAGCCGACGCCGGAGGAGCTGGCGAAGGAGCTGAACGGCCGCGCGCTGGCCGACATCCCCGACCCCAAGGACCCGACCAAGTTCCTCGCCCGCAAGGGGGAGCAGCTTCCCAACTTCGCCCTGCTGCGCGACGACGGCACGACGATGAGCGCCTGCTGGATCTTCGCCGGCTGCTGGACGCAGGCGGGCAACCAAATGGCCCGGCGCGACAACACCGACGCGGGCCTCGGCAACACGCCGGGCTGGGCCTGGGCGTGGCCGGCCAACCGCCGCATCATCTACAACCGCGCCTCCTGCGACCCGTCGGGCAAGCCCTGGGACCCCAAGCGCAATCTGATCGCGTGGAACGGCACCGCCTGGGCGGGCGCCGACGTGCCGGACTTCAAGGTGGACTCGCCGCCGGCCGACGGCATGAACCCCTTCATCATGAACCCGGAGGGCGTCGGGCGGCTGTTCTGCACCGACAAGCTGGTGGACGGCCCCTTCCCCGAGCATTACGAGCCGATGGAAAGCCCGCTCGGCACCAACCCGCTGCACCCGAAGGTGGTCAGCAGCCCGGCGGTGCGCATCTTCAAGGCCGACCGCGAGCGTCTGGGCACCCATGACCAGTTCCCCTATGTCGGCACCACCTACCGCCTGACCGAGCATTTCCAGTTCTGGACCAAGAGCGTGCGGCTGAACGCCATCGCACAGCCGGAGCAGTTCGTGGAGATCGGCGAGACGCTGGCGGCGGAGAAGGGCATCCAGGCCGGCGACTGGGTCCAGGTCTCCTCCAAGCGCGGCCACATCAAGGCCAAGGCGGTGGTGACCAAGCGCATCAAGGCCCTGAAGGTGGCGGGCCGCACCGTCCACCAGATCGGCATCCCCCTGCACTGGGGCTGGGAGACGGTGGCCAGGAAGGGCTTCCTGTCCAACACGCTGCCGCCCGCCGTCGGCGACTGCAACACCCAGACCCCGGAATACAAGGCGTTCCTCGTGAACGTCGAGAAGATCGGAGTGGCGTAAGTCATGGCACTGCAATCCCTCGATATCCTGCGCCGGTCCGCCACCCCGACGCCGACCCCGCAGGCCCGCAACCCGCAGGAAGTGGCCAAGCTGATCGACACCACGGTCTGCATCGGCTGCAAGGCCTGCCAGGTCGCCTGCTCGGAATGGAACGAGCTGCGCGCCGAGGTCGGCACCTGCGTCGGCGTCTACGACAACCCGACCGACCTGTCCTCGCAGGCCTGGACGGTCATGCGCTTCAACGAGGTGGAGGAGAAGGGCAAGCTGGAGTGGCTGATCCGCAAGGACGGCTGCATGCACTGCGCCGACCCCGGCTGTCTGAAGGCCTGCCCGTCGCCGGGCGCCATCGTGCAGTTCAAGAACGGCATCGTGGACTTCCACCAGGAGAACTGCATCGGCTGCGGCTATTGCATCTCCGGCTGCCCGTTCAACGTGCCGCGCCTCAGCCCGGCCGACAGCAAGGCCTACAAGTGCAACCTGTGCTCCGACCGCGTGGCGGTGGGGCAGGAGCCGGCCTGCGTCAAGACCTGCCCGACCGGGGCCATCCAGTTCGGCAGCAAGGAGGACATGATCGAGGTCGCCCAGACCCGCATCACCGACCTCCAGTCGCGCGGCTACGACCAGGCGGGCCTCTACGACCCCGCCGGGGTGGGCGGCACCCACGTCATGTACGTGCTGCACCACGCCGACAAGCCGGCGCTCTACTCCGGCCTGCCGGACAACCCGTCGATCAGCGCCGTCGTCGGGGTGTGGAAGGGCATGCTGAAGCCGCTGGCGACGCTGGGCGTCGCCGCCGCCGGCCTGTTCGGCTTCTTCCATTACATCACGGTCGGCCCGAACCGCGCCGATGACGAGGACGAGGCGGATCACGGCACGCCGCCGGTCCCGCCCGCTCAAGGAACCAAGCATAAGGAACGGGAGAACGCGCTGTGAAGACGTCGGAAAAGCTGATCCAACGCTACTGCGCCGCGGAGCGCATCAACCACTGGATCGTGGCGGTCTGCTTCGTGCTGCTCGCCATCTCCGGGCTGGCCTTCTTCTACCCGGCCTTCTTCTGGCTGACCGGCGTGTTCGGCACGCCGCAGCTCGCCCGCATCGTCCATCCCTTCGTCGGGGTGGTGATGTTCCTGGCCTTCGCCCGCCAGTTCTTCCGCTACGCCCACCACAACCTCATCAACAAGGAGGATGTGACGTGGATGATGTCGGTGAGGGAGGTGATGAAGGGCAACGAGGTCGGCGACATCGGCCGCTACAACGGCGGCCAGAAGGGCATGTTCTGGGTCATGGTGCTGTGCATGATCCTGCTGCTGGTGTCGGGGGTGATCGCGTGGCGGCCCTATTTCGCGGGCTATTTTCCGATTCCGATCATCCGCGTGGCGCTTCTGGTCCACGCCGCCAGCGCGCTGGTGCTGATCGCCAGCATCATCGTCCATGTCTACGCCGCCCTGTGGGTGCAGGGCACGATCCGCGCGATGGTCGAGGGCGTGGTCACCCACGCGTGGGCGCGCAAGCACCATCCGCGCTGGTTCCGTCAGGTGACCGGCAAGGAAACCGGGCATTGATCGCCTGAGGGCGCTCTTAGCCCTCTCCCCTCAGGGGAGAGGGGAATTCCTAAGAAGGATACCGCCATGAGCCTCGCCACGGACCTCGCCGCTCCGTCCACCACCCACCGCATGACCGTCCTGCGGCTGGGGCCGGATGCTGCACAGCTCTGCGACGACGCGGTGGTGGAGGAGGTGCCCGTCGCCATCGCCTACAACGGCATCGTCCATGCGGTGATGCTGGCGACCCCGGACGACCTGGAGGAGTTCGGCCTCGGCTTCTCCCTGACGGAGGGGATCATCGCCGACGCGGAGGAGCTGGAAAGCCTGCGGGTGGTGGAGGGCTGCGACGGGATCGAGGTGCGCATGGAGATCCCGATGGAGCGCTTCATGGCGCTGAAGGGCAAGCGGCGGAGCATCGCCGGACGGTCGGGCTGTGGAGTCTGCGGGGTGGAGAGCCTCCAGGCCATCGCCCGGTCCGGCCAGCCCGTCCCTTCGGGCGGGCGGCTGTCGGTCGGTGCGGTGGAGCGCGCGCTGCCCCGCTTCGCCGAGCGGCAGACCCTGCACCGCGCCACCGGGGCGGCCCACGGCGTCGCCTGGGTGGACGCGGCGGGGGAGATCCTGGCGGTGCGCGAGGATGTCGGCCGCCACAACGCGCTGGACAAGCTGATCGGCTGGCTGGTGCGCACGGGCGTGGACCGGCGGGGCGGCTTCGTCCTGACCTCCAGCCGCGCCAGCTACGAGCTGGTGCAGAAGGCTGCCCGGCTGGGCATCAGCGGGCTGGTCGCCATCTCCGCCCCCACCGGCATGGCGGTGCGCATGGCGGAAAGCTGCGGCGTGTCGCTGGCCGGCTTCGCCCGTGGCAACCGGCTGGTCGTCTACAGCCACGGCGACCGCTGGGTGTAGGCGGCTCCGCGACGGATGTCGCGGGGGAAGGTTGGCTTACGCCCCCTCTCCCTTTTCCCCATCATTCCCCTCGCCCTCGCGCAGCCGCTCCAGGACTTGGCGCAGATCACCGGGGTGGAGGGGCTTGTGCAGGAAGGAGCAGCCGCGGCGCTGGCCTTCCAGAAGGGCGCTCTGGGCCGTCTCGCCGCTGAGAACCACGGCGGGAATCTCCTGCCCGTACAGGCGGCGCACCCGATCGATCACGTCGAAGCCGGACACCTTTCCCGGCAGCCGCAGGTCGGTCAGGATGACCGACGGCGGGTCCGGCAGCGCATCAAGCACCGCGAAGACCTCCCGCATGTCGCCTGCGGCGGCGACGGTGCAGCCCCAGCTTTCCAGAATCATCTGCAGGCCGGTCAGCACCATCGCCTCGTCGTCCACGGCCAGCACGGTCATCCCGGTCAGGGGCGGCGCCGAGGCGGTGGAGGGCGGCGGGGAAATGTGGCTGCACGGCGGTTCGGCCAGCGGGCTCGCGGCCTCCAGCGAGACGGAGAAGACGGTGCCGCGCCCGATGCGCGACCGCACCTCCACCTGAAGGCCGAGAAGCTCGGCCAGCCGGCGCACGATGGCGAGGCCGAGGCCGAGCCCGCGGGTGGGGTCGCGGTTGGGATTCTGGAGCTGGTGGAACTCGTCGAAGATGGCGGTCAGCTGCTCCTCGGGGATGCCGAAGCCGGTGTCCCACACGTCGATGCGCCAGCGGTTGCCGCGCCGCCGCATGGCGAGGAGCAGGCCGCCGTGCCGGGTGTAGCGGATGGCGTTGGTCAGCAGATTGCGCATCACCCGGCCGAACAGCACCGGGTCGGTCTTCACCGCGCCGGGGCACAGGCGGGCGCGCAGGCGCAGGCCCTTCTCCTCGCTTTGCGGGCGGAACTCCTCGACGAGCTGGCCCAGAAGCTCGTCCAGGGAAACCGTCTGCGGGTCCGGCGTCACCGTGCCGGCGTCCAGCGTGGAGATGTCGAGCAGCGCGTTCAGCAGCCGCTCGCCTGCGGTCATGGCGTTGCCCAGCATCTCGGCCGTGCTCAGCGCCTTCTCGTCGCTGATCTGGCTGCACAGCGCGTCGAGGAACAGGCGCATCGCCTGAAAGGGCTGGCGCAGGTCGTGGCTGGCCGAGGCCAGGAAGCGGGAGCGCGCGGCGGTGGTCCGTTCGATCTCCGCGCGCATCGCCCGCTCCATGCGGGCGACGACCCGGTCGTCGGGGGCCGCATGGGTGGCCAGAGCCAGCACGGCGACCGTCTGCCCGTCCTGGATCAGCGGCACGCCCTCGAACGCCGCGGGGTCGGCGTCGCCCACGGGCAGAAGCTCGATGCCGACCGGCTCCCCGGTGTCGCCGGAGAACAGCGGATCGACGGCGCCCAGCACCGCCGGCCAGACCGGCCCGAACCAGGCCGGGGCCGGCTGCCCGCCCACCGCCGGCTCCTTGCCGAGGAGGGCGCAGAGCGCGTCGTTGGCGAAAAGGGTGGCGGCGTGCGACGGCCCGGTCAGAACGAAGGCCGGCAACGCGGCGGCGCGGCAGACGCGCAGCGCGTTCTCCACGCACTCCGTCTCCGCTGGCGCGGCGTCGATGCTGGTCCTGTTCCTATGCCGAGGCATCACGTCGGTCTCTCTCTACCCGCTAGAGCTGAAGGTGAAGCACCTTAACCTTTGGTGCACTGGGGATGAAAGCGCCTGAAAGCCCTATACGCCTTCTATGCGGAAGGCATTGGGGGCGACAGGCGGGCGAGATGGTCCTCCACCATGTATTTCCGGCGGAGCAGGGCCATCAGACGGATCTTCAGGATGTCCATCGGCTGCGACTTGCCGACGAAGTCGTCGGCGCCGGCGGTCAGGCTGGCCGTCAGGCGGTCGTCGCCCTCCTGGCTGGTCAGGATGACGATCTGGAAGAACAGGCCGCGGCGTCGGCGGAAGCGGTCGAACCGCTCGCACAGTTGGGTGCCGCTGGTGCCGGGCATCACGAGGTCGAGGATCACGCAGTCCAGCCCGCCGTCCTCCAGCGCCGCCACCGCCTCGTCGGCGTTGCGCGCGGCGACGACGTGGCAGCCGTCCTCCTCCAGCTCGGCGCGCAGGAACTCGCGGTAGGTCGCGCTGTCGTCGACCACCAGGATGCGCGCCCGCTGCAGGATGTCGGACACCGTCGGCGGCGCGTTGCGCCGGTCGAGCAGCGCCATGGCTTGCTGAACCACGCTCTGGGAATCGGCGGGATCCACCCATTGCACGTCGGCGGGAGCGCCGGCCTCCGCCGCCCGCTCCGCCGAACCCAGCAGCATGGCGGGGGCCGGGCAGCGCCGCCGCAGCTCCGTCAGGGTGCGGGCGGCTTCGCCGTCGGCCTCGACCATCAGCAGGTCGAAGGGGCGGCGCGCCAGCTCGGCGACCGCGGGTTCCACCGTTTCGACGCAGCTCGCCTCGATGCCCTGCTCCTCCAGCATCAGCTTCAGGAGAAGTCCCTGCGTCTGCGAGGCGATGACGATCAGCGCCCTGGGTCCACTCATGAGGGCTCCACTCCCGTCGAAACCAGTTCCAGCAA
Source organism: Azospirillum brasilense (assembly GCF_001315015.1). Classification (NCBI taxonomy): domain Bacteria; kingdom Pseudomonadati; phylum Pseudomonadota; class Alphaproteobacteria; order Rhodospirillales; family Azospirillaceae; genus Azospirillum; species Azospirillum brasilense. The sequence goes on from NZ_CP012915.1 coordinate 1,739,618, forward strand.
ACGGGCCGCCACCTTGTCGATGGGCAGCTCCTCGGTAACGCCTCCCAGCCGGACCGCAGTCCCCGGCATGCTGTGGATGACCGCGGTGGAGGCGTGCTCCGCGATGGTGTAGGCACCCGCCCGGTGCATGGCGGTGAGGCCGCGCGCCCCGTCCTCTCCCATGCCGGTCAGCAGCACGCCGATGGCGGCGGCGCCGAAGGCCGAGGCAAGGGAGGAGAACAGCACGTCCCCGGACGGCCTCTGGCCGCAGACCGGATCGCCGTGAACCAGCCGCATCCCGCCGGGCTCGGCGGTGAGATGAAGCTCGCCGGGGGCGACGTAGACGTGGCCGGGCCGGTGCGGTGCGTCGGAGGCCAGCGCCACCGGCAGCGGCGTGACCGACCCCAGCCAGGAGGCGAAGCCGGCCACGAAGGGCGCGCCAATGTGCTGCACCACGAAGACGGGCAGGGGGAAATTGGTCGGCAGCCCGCGCAGCAGCTTCACCAGAGCCGCCGGCCCGCCCGTCGAGGCGGCGATTCCCAACGCGCGGAACTGCCGCTTCGCCGTGGACGGCGGCAGGGGCGGGGGCGGGGGCGTCGTGACGGCGGCACCCTTGCCGCGGCCACCGTTGCCGGGGGACTCCTCATCGCCGTTGCGGGGGCGCCCGCGCTGCCGGATCACCTTCACCTGGCTCATGATGGTGAGCTGGGTGCAGAGATGCCGGGCGACGGTCTGATAGTCGGCGCGGGCCATGCTGCCCGGCTTTTCCACCACCGCCAGCGCCCCGGCCTGGAGCGCCCGCATGGGGATGTCCAGGTCGCGCACGTCGGAGGCGACGACGACGATGGGCACGGGATGGTCGCGCATCAGCCGCTGAGTCACGGCGAAGCCGTCGATGCCCGGCAGGCGGATGTCCAGCGACACCACGTCCGGCCGCAGCGAGTCGACCATGCGCAGCGCCTGTTCGCCGGACGCGGCGATGCCGGCCAGCTCCAGCCGCGGGTCCTCGCCGATGACGTGGGCGAGCAGCTGCTGGACGACCGGCGAGTCCTCGACCACCAGCACGCGGATCTTGCGGGCGCCGGTCACAGCAGCCGCCGGATGCCGGCCAGAAGCTCGTTCTGGTCGAAACGGGTCTTGACGATGTAGGCGTCGGCGCCGAGGTCCAGCCCGCGTTCGCGGTCCTCGTCGCTGGCGCGCGAGGTGACCAGGATCACCGGCAGGTCGGAGGTCATGGGGTTGCCCTTGACGGCCTGGAGCAAGGCGAACCCGTCCATCCTCGGCATCTCCACGTCGCTGATGATCAGGTCCACATCCTCCAATTCGCCGAGCGTTTCGACCGCCTCGCGCCCGTCCACGCACAGCGTGACCCGGTAACCATGGGCCTCCAGGATGCTCTTTTCCAGGGTTCGCGTGGTGATTGAATCGTCCACCACCAGAATGTGCGAACGCCGCCGCGCCGACTCGTCCACGGGGCGGACCAGCGGCGGCAGGGCCATGCCGGGGCGCGGCGACAAGGCGGCGGGATTCAGCACCAGAGCCGGCGATCCGTCGTCCATCAGCACGGTGCCGAGGAAGCGGGTGGCGTCGATTCCCACCTCCTCCGCCGGGGTGACGACGGAGTCGCGGGTGGCCATCAGCGCGTCCACGACCAGCGCGACCCGCCGCCCGGCGGTGCGCAGGATGACGAGCGCCAGCGGCGCCCCGTTGCCCTGCGGCATGGCGCCGTCGTAGCCGAGCAAGGCGGCCAGCGGCGTCACCGGGACGTCCTCCTCCTCCAGCCGGATGGTCGGGGCGGCGAGGTCGGTGAACAGCGTGTCCGCCGGGACGCGCAGCACGCGCGCCACGTCGTTGCTGGGGATCGCCAGGATGTCGTCCTGAACCGCCACGAAGACCAGCCGCTGGCTGAGCAGGCTGAGCGGCACCTCCACCGTGACGACGGTCCCGCCGCCCTCGCGCGCCGCCAGCGTCACCGAGCCCTGGAGCCGGGTGACCTCACGCCGCACGATGGCGAGGCCCATGCCGCGCCCGGCGTACTCGTTCGCAGTGGGGGCGGTGGAGAAGCCCGGCTCGAAGATCAGGTCGAGCAGCCGTTCCTCCGGCGCCGCCTCCGCCTCGTCGGCGCCCATCAGGCCGCGCTCGACGGCGTGGCGGGCAATGGCCGCGCGGTTCGGGCCGCGCCCGTCGTCCTCGACGCGCAGGACGAGGCGGCGCCCGACGACCGAGGCCTCGAAGCGGACGGTCGCCGCCGCACGCTTGCCCGCCGCCACCCGCTCCTGCGGGGTTTCGACGCCGTGGCTGACGGCGTTGCGCGCGATGTGCAGCACGGGGTCCTTCAGCCGTTGCAGGACCACCCGGTCGGCCTGGGTCTCCAGCCCGCGGATGTCGGCCTCGACCTCCTTGCCCTGGGCGCGGCTGATGTCGCGGATCATCCGGCCGAGGTTGCTGAACTGCGATTCCGCCGGCAGCATGCGCAGCTGCCGCACCTCGTCCTGGAATCCGCTGCCCCAGCGGCGCAGCGACCAGAGATGCCGGTCATGGGCGCGGTGCGCCGCGTCCAGCGAGGCGCCGAGCGCGCGGAAGCGCCGCTCGAAGGAGGACAGGCGCAGGGCCGTCTCGTCGCCCGCGAAGCTGGTGGCGCCGGCTCCCAGGGCGTCCGGCGAACCGCCGCGGAGCAGGCGGGGCCGCATGGCGTGCCAGCTCCGCTCCAGGGCGCGCCATTCACCGCGAAGATCGCGCAGCTCGGCGACCAGGGCGGACTGATTCTCGATCTCCGGCAGAAGGCCGGCGGCGGCGGTGAACAGCCGCTCCAGACCGGCGCTGCGGATGCGGACCAGGGCCGCGCTCTCGGCGGGACCGGCGGGCCGGGCCGGGCGCGGAGCAGCGGCCGGGTGGGCGGCCGGGTGGGCGGCCTCCGCCTCCGCCGCGGCGGGGCGGCGCTGGACCGGTTCCGGGCCGCCGCCTTCGCCACCCATGCGGGTCAGCTCGGCCAGCACCTCGGCGATGTCCACCTCGCCGCCGCCGCGGGTCGCCCAGGCCACCACATCCTCGATGGCGTCCAGCGCGCGGCGCACCACGTCGCGGGCCGCCGCGTCGAAGGGCACGGTGCCGCGCTGGATGGCGATGAAGGCGGCCTCCAGCCAGTGGGACAGCCGCTCGACCTCCGGCAGGTCCACGGCGCGGGCGGCACCCTTCAGGCTGTGGGCGCGGCGGTGGATCTCCACCAGATCGGGGTGATGCGCCGGGTCCTTCTCCACCGCGCGCAGGGCCTCGCGGATGGCCGCGAGGTGTTCCTTGTGCTCCAGGTCGAAGGCGGCGAGCAGGCGCGTGCGGATGTCGTTCATGCCGCCCGCGCCTTCCGTTCGTCCTTGTCCGTGCCCCCGTCGCGGCCCATGCCGCCGCGTGCCGTCGCCATGGTCACACGCGGTAGTTCCGCACGGCCTCGACCAGACCCTGGCCGAGATCGTTGAGGTTGGTGGCGGCCCCTTCGAGCTGGCGGGTGCCGGCGGCGGTCTGGCTGCTCGCCTCGCGGATGTTCTGGAGCGCCTGGATCACCTGTTCCAGGCCGATCTGCTGCTGGTTGGTCCCGGCGACGATCTGCTGGAAGGCGAGCACGCTCTCCTGCACGCTCTCGGCGAGGTCGCGGATGGTCGACTGGGTGGCGTCGGTCTGGCGCTTGCCGGCGCCGACGCGCTTCACCGCCTCCTCGGTCAGCATGACCGAGGCGTTGATGCCGTGCTGGATCTCGCTGAGGTTGGAACGGACCTGGGCGGTGGCCTCCTTCGACTGGTCGGCGAGGCTCTTGATCTCGCTCGCCACCACGGCGAAGGTGCGGCCGTGCTCACCAGCGGCGGCGGCTTCGATGGCGGCGTTCAGGGCCAGCAGGTGGCAGCGCTCGGCGATGTCGTTGACGGTCAGGATGATCTCGCCGATCGCCTGGGTGCGCTCCGACAGGATGACGATGTTCTCGGCGACGGCCTCCGCCTGCTCGCGGATGGCGTCCATCGCCTGGTTGGTGTCCTCCACCGCCTTCAGGCCGGTCTCGGAGTTGGAGGCGGCGACCTGGGCGTTCTGCGCGACGTCCTGGGCGCGCCGGTTGATCTGCGCGCCCGACTCGGTGATCTCGCTGAGCGTCGCGGTCGTCTCCTCGACGGCGGCGAGCTGCTGGGCGACGCTGGCCGCCTGCTGCTGGGTGGAGGCGCGGATCTGCGCCGTCGCGGCGTGCATGCTCTCCGCCGTGGCGCGGGTGGTCTTGGCCATGCTGCGCAGGTTGCCGGTCATCTCGTTCAGGTGGGTGCCCAGTTCGGCCAGCTCGTCGTCGCCGGGCACGACCACCGTCTTGGTCAGGTCGCCCTTGCCCACCTGGGTCACGTAGCCGATGGCGGTGCCGAGCCGCTTGGTGACCGAGCTGCCGATCAGGATGGCGATGGCGACGGCCAGGGCCACCACGATGACCAGCGCCAGGATCGAGGAACGCACCGCGTCGTCGTAGAGCGCGCGGATGTTCTGGCGCCCGGCCTCAGACAGGCGGCTGATGTCGCTGTGCAGGCTGGCGAGCTGGTCCGCCATGGCGATCCTCATCTCCTCCACCCGCGTCAGACGCGCCAGCGCCTCCGGCTCGGTCCCGGCGGCCACCCGCTCCATCAGGGCGTTGGCTTCCTCCAGCATGCGCCGCGAATGCTGGTCGAAGCTGTTGATCTGGGCGACCAGTTCGCCCCAGATGCGCCGACGGTCCTCCGTGGTGCCGTCCTCGGCCCGCTCGCCGGCGATCCGCTTGAGCTTGTTGATCTGCTCGAACATCACCGCCGAACCGTCACGATAGCGCTGGCGCAGCTGCGTGATGTCCGGCACGCCTCCCTGGATCTGGGCCAGCGCCGCGGCGTGGGTCGCCGCCTCGCGGTAGCTGCGCAGATTGCTTTCGGTCACCTCGATCTCGCGGACCGCCTCCGACACCTGGATGTCGTAGGTGGCGATGCCCATCATGACCTTCATGCCGTCCGCGAAGCGCATCATCTGGAACGCCGCCAGCAGCCCGGTCAGCAGGCAGACAACCCCGAAGCTGAGCATCAGCTTGTGCTTGACCTTCAGTTTCATTCTTCTTTCATGCTCCTCAGCGTCTCCAGGATCGCCGGCACGTCCAGCACGGCGACGCGGCCCCGGGTGATGGCGGTGACGAAGGACCCGGCTTCCGGCGGCGCCTTCGCGTCGGTTCCATCCAGTTCCATCACCGTGTCCACGGTGCGCAGGCGCAGCGCCACCGGCCGCTCCCCGCCGCGCAGCAGGACGGCGAAGCCGCCGCCGGCGGGAACGGCGTTGCGCCCGCACAGCCGGTCCACGTCGAACAGGCGCATCACCCGCCCGTCGATGGCGATCAGCCCCAGCAGCTCCGGTGGCGCGTGGGGCACGCGGGCCACCCGCGGCAGCGGAACGATGCGGGACAGATGGCGCAGGTCCAGCCCGTACGACCCGTCGGCGCCGCGCCCGACCAGCAGGGCGACCGGCGCCTCGGCCTCCGCCGCGGCGTCGGCCTCGTCGGCGGATGGGACGAGCGCCAGATCCTCGGCGCGGCGGCGCAGGAGCGCGTCGGCCCAGGCGCCGCCCGGCGCCGCGGCGGCTTCCGCCTCCCGGTTTTGAAGGGCCAGGCGCGCGCGGACGGTGTCCCAGTCGATGCCGTCTTTCACATCGGTTGCCTCTCCGGCTCCGGTCCGGTCGTCCATCACGGCTCCTCACCCGAGAACCAGAGGTCGATCATGCTGCGCAGCTCGGCCACGGTCAGGCCTCCGCCCTCGGCCACAAGCTCCGTCGCGTCGTGGGCGGCGACGGTGGCGCGGGCGTTGCGGAAATGGCGCTGGGCCGGGGCCAGCTTGCCGCGCCGCCAATAGGCCAGCGCCAAGTGGTAGTCGGCCAGCGCGAAGTCGGAGTCCAGATAGAGCGCCCGCTTGAAGGCGGCGATCGGGTCGCCGACGCCCAGCTCCTCCTCCAGCAGGCCCAGCCGGAAATGGACCACAGGGTCGAGGCGGTTGCGCTCCGCCAGGGCGATGCAGGCGTCCAGCGCCGCCGCCCGGTCGCCGTCGGCCGCGGCGGGGCTCGCCGGGGATGATGCCGGCGGCTGCGGGGCGGGCAGGGGGGCTGGCGTCGGCTTCGCCGCGGTGGCGCGCAGCCGCGCCATGGACTCCGTCGCCGTGTTGCGTTTCCTCGCCGGCTTCGGCTCGGTGGGTCTTGGCTCGGCGGGTTTCGGTTCGGCGGCGGAAGGCGGTTCAACGGCGGTGGATGGCGTGAAGGCCGGCAGCACCGCCGAGGGGGGGCTGCCGGGGCGCGGCTTGCGGTAGATGGTGGCGCCCGGCACCGGCACGGGGGTGAACAGGCCGTTGACTTGCTGCCCCGTCTCCGCGTGGCCGACCACCAGCCAACCGTTGGGAACCAGAACCTCGTGCAGATTCTCCAGCAGGCGGGTGCGCGTCGGCTCGTCGAAATAGATCATGACGTTGCGGCACAGCACGACGTCCAGCGCGCCGAGGCCCCGCGGGTAGTTGGGCAGCGGCCCCTCGACGAGGTTGAAGACCGAGAAGCTCGTCCATTCGCGGAAGCGCGGCTTGACCGCCCACAGGTCGCCCTGCCGGTCGAAGCATTCCGCCAGGACCGCCGGGTCGAGCCCGCGCACCGCCCAGTTCCCGTAGACGCCGCGCCGCGCCGTTTCGATGAAGCCGGCGTTCAGGTCGGTGCCGACGATGCTGACCTGCCAGTCGCGGAGCCGGTCGGCGAAATGCCGCTTCAGCAGAATCTCCAGCGTGTAGGCCTCCGGCCCGATCGAGCAGCCGGCGCTCCAGATGCGCAGCAGGCGACTCTCCTGGTTGCGGCGCAGGCATTCCGGGATGGCGACGGCGCACAGCGCCTCGAACTGCTCGGCGTAGCGGAAGAAGAACGTCTCGCCGACCGTCAGCTCGTTGATGAGCGCCTGATACTCCGGCCCGGTCGGTCCCTCCGCAGCGAGCAGTGCCAGATAGGCGGAGAGGCCGAGGGTCGGCTTGTCCGACAGGCGGCGGTTGATGCGCTCCGCCAAGGCGGCGTCCTTGTCGGCGTAGTAGGCAAGACCGGTCGCCCCGATGACGGCGGCCTTGATCCGGGGAAAGACGGGATCGCGCAGGATGGCGTCGATGCGGTTCATCGGGCCTCCTCGCCGATCTCGGAATCGGGGGCGCCGAGCCGCGCCAGACGCTCGTCGGCCATGGCCTGGAAGGCGGCGAGCAGCCGTTCCTCCGCCTCGGCCAGCAGGCGGGACGGGTCGATCACCGTCGCCGTGCCGGTGCCTTGGGGGATGGTCGCAACGGCGCAGCCGTTGAAGGTCAGGCTGGCGTCGGCCGCCGTCCGCTCGGCGTCGGGGATCGGCAGGATGTTGAACACCCGCTCGGCCAGCAGGGCCAGCGGACGGCCGTTCCAGTCGGTCAGGAACAGTGGCGCGTACAGCTCCGGCGGCGCGGCCTCGAAGCCGAACAGAAGGTCAAGCCGCAGGACCGGGACGGCGCGGCCCTGGTAGCGGAACAGGCCGGCGACCATGGCGGGTGCCGCGGGCGGGCGGTCGAGCCGGGGCAGCGGCAGGAACCGGCGCACGGATTCCGCCGGCAGGGCCAGGGTCCTGCCGGAAACGGAAAAGATCACGTACCGTGTCGCGGATGCCGTCGCAGCCATCGCGTGCGCACACCTTCCTGATTCGGTTGTCGGCCTACGCCGGTTGCCGGGTCCGAGACGCGCAGCCGGACCCTGGATTCTATTATTGGGTGACGCCGGGGTGCTTGAAACCGGCGCAGAACATGCCGCATCGCATCCGGGATGGAAATACCACCAAAGGCAAAAGCCTCAGCCCAAGGTGGCGGTATGACGCCGGTCATACCGTGGGTGCCGGAACGCTTGCTGTTTTCGCAGTTGCGGTTACAAACATCCTCGGCCGCCGATCTACCGCAGCCGTCCAGCCGCACCGACCAGAGGGGATCATGATCAAGGTTGTCCGAGCGAAGCTGCACTGCCTGCGCGTTACCGACGCCAACCTGAACTATCAGGGGTCGATCACGCTCGATCCGGAGCATTGCGAGGCGGTCGGGATTTACCCGCTGGAATTCGTGGAGATCTGGAACAAGAATTCCGGCGCGCGGATCAGCACCTACGTCATTTACGGCGAGCGCGGCTCGCGCTGCTGCGTGCTCAACGGTTCGGCGGCACGGAGCTGCCAGCCGGGGGACGAGGTCATCATCGCCGCCTCCTGGTACTGTCAGCCGACCGAACTGGCGACGCTGCGGCCGCGGGTGCTGACCTTCAACGCGGACAACAGCATCGACCGCTCGCTGACCTACGACGTGACGGCGCTGGACGGCGGACGGTTCGATTTCGCGATTCGCGAGGGCGCCTTCCTAGAGCCGGAACCGGCCTGACCCGCCGGCTCCGACGTCCTGCAAACAAAAGAAGCGGGTCTGAGCGAGTCCACGCGCAAAGCGAGCGGTGCGGCGACTTGCGCGCATCTTGCGAAGGATAGGCCGTGAGTCCCACTTGAACGCGCGGCAATTTTTGCCTACTCTACTTGGGTGGGAGTGCGGACAGCGAGGAGTGCGTGTCATGGGCGTCAGCGGCATAGGGGGTTATCAGCAGCAGCCTTTCACGACACCGTTGAGCAGCGGGCCGGCGGCCCTGCAGCAGACACGGGGAACCGATGCGAACCAGCAGGCCCAGAAGGCTGAAGAGGATCGCCGTCAGCAGGTCCAGGCCCAGGACCAGCAGGCGCAGCAGAGCCAGCAGGCCCTGTCGTCGGGCGGCAACACCACCCCGACCCGCGGACAGAACCTCAACATCACGGTCTGATCGCGCGTCGTCCAATCGGGGCCCGCCCGGCTGGTCCGGGGCAGGGCCCGCAGGGGAAAGGCGGCCAGCCATGGACATCCGAAGCGTTTCCGGCATCCAGGCGAACCGGCCGACTCCGGCATCGGCGGCCCCGACGCCGCAATCCGTGGCCGATGCCGCGGCACCGACTTCCCAAACCGCGTCCAGCGTTGCGGACCAATCCACCTCGGCGGCGTCCCCGTCCGATCCGGTGGTGGTGGCCGGCGGCTACATCAGCCCGGTCCTGCGCTACGACCAGGGCGCCCGGCTGGCCGTCATCTATTTCCGCGACCGGTCCTCCGGCGAAACCCAGAACCAGATCCCGGCGCAACAGGTGGTGGAGGAATACCGCCGCACCGCCAGCCGATTGAGCGTCGCGACCGGCGCGACTGCGGAAGGTCCCGGCACGGGTAAAGGGGGCGTCGCATCCAGCGGCACCGCCACGCCGGACGGCGCCGGACGGAGCGCTGGTCCGGGATTCGATCCTCCCACGTCGAGCGGCGCCCCGTCCAGCGGAACGCCGCCCGCGACAGGCGCCGGTCCGACGGGAACCGCCCCGGCCGCCGTTCCCCGCGCCGCGGGGTCCTACGGCGCCGGTTCGCCGGGCGCCATCGTCTCCGTCACCGTCTGATCCGGCAGCTCGAAGCGGGCGACCAGAGGCGCGTGGTAGCTTTCCGGGGAATGGCTGACCGTGGCGTGGGCAACCAGTTCGTCGCCCAGGGCCTCGTTGTGGATCTCGGCGGAGCGGAACCAGCCCAGCAGGGCGCGCGACACCAGCAGATGGTCGAGCATCACCGCGTCGCCGCCGTGCAGCACGGTGAAGCGCCGCTCCTCGGGGACGGAGCGCTCCAGCGGCACCAGCGACCGCCCGGCGAGATGGCCGTTGCCGGTCTCGTCCAGGTCGGCGCGGATGATGCGGACGGGAGTCTGCTCGATCTCGGCGTTGAGGTCGCCGGCCACCAGGATCAGCGCCTGCGGGTCGGCGTCGAACACCCGCTCCACCGCCAGCCGGGCCTCCAGCGCCTGCCCGGCCCGCTTGATCGAGGCGAGGTAGAAGCCCTCCGCCCAGCCGCCGACGCTCTTCCAGGTGGAGGCGTTCTTCTTCTGCCCCGGCACCGGCGCGGCGATCGGCGCGCGCAGATGCAGGTTGAAGACGTGCAGCCGCCGTCCGCCGGGCAATTCGATTTCGCCGTGCAGCACCGGGCGGTCCCAGGTCACGGCGTCGCCGCCAGGCTGGGCCGGGTCGGCGGTGACCATGCGGACCTGCGGGGAGGGCACCAGATCGTGCCGGTACTGCCGCGCCGCCAGGATCGGCCAGCGGCTCACCAGCACGAGGTTGTGCCGGTCGGCCAGCCTGGTCCCCTCGCCGCCGGAGGTCCGGTGGAAATCGGCGTAGGGGCCGCCCTCCAGCAGCCGGTTCAGAGCGCGCAGGGTCCGCGGCTCTCCCTTCGCGTCGCGCTGGCCGTTGACCTCCTGAAGGCACAGGATGTCGGCGTCCAGCCGCTCCAGCTGCGGGCGCAGCACGGCGGCGCGCTCCTCGAAGGACAGGTCGCCGGTGTCGTCCAGGCTTTCCAGGTTGAAGGTGGCGATGCGGATGCTGCTGCGGCTCATGACCCCTCCCCGGACGCCCGGCCCGCTCCGGCGCGCGGGCGCGCCAGGAACAGGTGGTTGCGGTTGATGCGCCGCCGCCGCCGCCGGTGTGCGCTCAGCATCGCCGTGGAGGCGACGAGCGTGGCGTCCAGCCCGGCCTCGGCCATGCGCTGGGGGGTATCCGTACCATAAATCCGGTAGTGATAGGGATGGCCGAAGGCGGCCAGCCGCTTGGCGGGGGTGTCCATCGCCGGGTCCTCCCGCGTCGGCCCCTTGGGGTCGTAGGGGAACAGCAGGACGGCGCGGCCGGAGGGCTTCAGCACGCGGGCGATCTCGCGCAGCGCGGCGCGGTCGTCGGGGACATGCTCCAGCACGTGGCTGGACAGCACGAGGTCGAACCGGCCGTCCGGAAAGGGCAGGTCGGTCAGGTCGGCCTGCACGTCGGCGGCCGGGTTGAAGCGGTCAAGCGTGACGTAGCGCCGGCCGTGCCGCGCCCGCAGCAAGGGCTCCAGGCAGGGTTCGGGGGCGGTGTGCAGGACGCGCAGAGACCGGCGCAGCACGTCCGTCCGCTCCGCCAGAAAGCTCCACAGGAAGCGGTGGCGCTCCAGCGACCCGCAGTCCGGGCAGCGGGCATTGCGCCGCCCGCCCAGGCCAAAGGGGAGGAAGCGCGCCGCCTCCCGCCCGCAGAGCGGGCAGAGCAGAGGACCGGCGGCGGGGATCAGGCCGTGGGCGCCCTCGTAGCGTGGGCGTTCGTACAGCGACTCCCCGCCGGTAGACGGCGGCCTCGTCAAGGTTCTGGTCCGCGATGGCGGGCAGCAGGCGGGACAATCCATGGAGCATGGGGATCAGAACAGTTCCACGTCGCCATCGATCCCGGTCTTGCGCAGCCGGTCCATGAAGGAGGTCTCGGACCGCGCGATGTCCCGCACCGTCTCCTCCCCGATCAGGCGGCGCTGGGTGCGGCCCGAGGTGGGGTAGAAGCGCACCGCGCGGGCCACCGTGCCGCCGACGTCCCAGCTCATCGTCGGGATGCCTTCGGCCGCCAGATACTCCATGACGAACTCGACGTTGCGCTGGCCGATGCCGGCGCTGCGCGGCGCGCCGTTCACGCTGGCCCCGCCGAAGATCTTGGCGCGCAGCCGGTCGCGCCGCCCGGTCGCCGCCAGCAGCCGGTTGATGAGCTGCTCCATGGCCGCACTGCCGTAGCGGGAGGAGATGGACAGCCGGTCGCCGTTGTGGTCGGGCAGCAGGAAGTGGTTCATCCCGCCGATCGCCGCGACCGGATCGAACAGGCAGGCGGCGATGCAGGAGCCCAGCGTGGTGGTGATGACGACGTTCGGGTCGTCGCTGACCACGCAGCCGCCGACCACGATGTTGACCACTTCCGCGCCCAGTTGCCGGTCGTGGTAGCGGTTGGCCGCGATGTCTGGCGTGCCGGAACCCTGCTGGAGTCGGCGTGCGCGCGGGGTGATCGGCATCCAGAACCTCGGTGGGACATTCGGTCGCAGTGTACAACCGACCGTCGCCCTTCGCCAAGCGTCGCGGTTGCGGGCGCTTGCAATCGAAAACTCTTACAAACCGGCAATCCACAACTCCAGAAGGTCGGCCTGGAGCTTGCGGGCGCGGGCCAGCCAGGCGCGGGCCTCCGGGGGGATCTCGGCGATGCGGCGGTCCATCGTCCGGTCCATGGCGGCGCGTCGCTCCTCGTCGGTGACGAAGAAGGCGAAGCCGAGCGTGCGCCCGCTCGCCGTGGTCAGCGTGCCGGCCAGCGCCTTGGCGTAGGCCAGCGTGCCCGACTTGGCGCGCACGCCGGGGGGCAGGACCTTGCCCTCGTCCTCGCCGGGCAGAAGGGCCAGCACCGCCGGGCCGGCGCTCTGAATCAGCGCCATGGTCTGGGCCGGAGTGATCCGCGACGCGGCGCTGAGCCCCGAATGGTTGAGCAGCCGCAGCCCGGTCCAGTCGGTGCGCGGCGCCGCCAGCATGGCCGGCGCGGTCAGCACCGCCGCCGACTCCGGAAGGGTCCGCACCGCCGGGTCCAGCCGTCGGGCGGCGGCCAGCCCGATCAGCTCCGCCGACAGGTTGTTGGAATAGCGCAGGACCTGCCGGGCCAGAACCTCCAGCGGCTCGCTGCGGTGCAGGGCGGCGAGCGTGGCGGTCGGCGGCGCCGCGCCGGGGGCCGGGGCGGGCAGGGCGATCCCCGCCTCCGCGGCCAGCCGGCGGAAGACGTGGGCCGTCGCCAGACCGGGGCGGGTGACCGGAAGCCACAGGCTGGCCGCCATGCCCGGCTGCGGGGCGAAGCGCCAGCGCTCGCCTTCCGGATCTCCGACCGCAGCGGCGAGCGGTGTGAAGGCCGCCCCGGCCCCGGCGCCAAGCTGCACCGTCACGCTGTCCAACGGCACGCGCCCGGTGTCGGACACCGACCACGCGCCGACCCGCACCGGCTGGCCGGCGGCGGCGGGGCGCGCCCAGTCGAAGCGGAAGCGGTTGAAGTTGAGCGACAGCGCCCCGACCCCGGTGTTGTAGCCGGCGGTCCAGGGCTGGCCGGCGTCGATCTCCGCCATCTCGGGCAGGGCGGAGGTGTCGTAGAGGAAGCGCCCGGTCACCCGCGTGACGCCCAGCGCGCCGAGGTCGCGCAACAGCTCCGTCAGCCCTTCGCTGGACAGCGACGGGTCGCCGCCGCCCTTAAGGATCAGGTCGCCGTCCAGCACGCCGTCCCCCAGCCGCCCGGTGACGTGCAGCGTGGTCTCGAAGCGGTGGTCCGGCCCCAGCACCGCCAGCGCGGCGGCCATCGCCGGCAGCTTGGCGACCGAGGCCGGGGCGAAGGGCTTGGCCGGCTGCCGCTCCGCCAGGACGGCGCCGCTGTCCGGATCGAACAGCACATAGCCGACGTCATCGGCGGAAAAGCCGTTGCGGGCGATCGCCGCCCGGTCGTCCGGACCGGTGGCGCCATAGGGGGACGCGCAGGCCGACACCGCGGGAAACGCAGGCCAGCAGGAACAGGATGGAGAAGGTCGGAAGCCGCATGGTGCGCAGTCTAGCGCAAAGCCCCCGGCCGCATCTGCGTCAATCCGGGGATGGGCGTGGAATCTTGCTGCGCGGACAGTCCGCTTCCCCTACCATAATGTCCGGAAACGACGCCAAACCCTTGGGAAAGAGCTGTAAAACCCATGATGTCACGGCGCCGAAGCGTCACGTTCGAAGTGGTTGTCGAACAGGGCGGCAAACCCAACATCGACGGCGTCTTTCCCGACGAGGCCGCAGCGCAGGAGCGCGCGGCCTATCTGCTTCGTCTTGCGAAATTTCCGGTTGTCCGGATTTTAAAGGTGAATCAGGCGGGCAAGGAAGAGGTCATCTTCCAGAAGTCCAGCTCCGGCGGCGGCAAGCCGACCACCATCTCCACCATCGACGAGACCGACGTCGGCCCCGCCAGCCTGTGCACAGACGCGCTCCAGCTCTTTCCTACGAGAGCCGGATGCTGCTGCTGCGCCTGCTGCGCGGCTATTGGGACGATCAGGCGGTGATTCCGGCCGAGCAGCTCCACCGCTACTACCCGCTGCGCTATTTCGAGCGGGAGGCTCTGCTGTTCAACCCGGCGGTCAGCCGGCTCGCCTCCCTTCAGGCGCCGTTGCTGGGGCGTGAAGCCGTTCGACCGCCACGACCAGCTCATGCGGATGTTCACCCGGCTGAAGGAGATGGCGCAGGCGTCGGACACGCTGGCGCCCCTTCGATGCGGCGCTGGCCCGCGGCGGGTGGGCGGCCTGCTGGCGGCGGCGGCGGAGCGCCCGCCGGAGGAGCGCGACCGGCTGGTCACCCACGCCTTCGCCGCGGTGCTGGAGCCCTGCCGCGACTGGCCCGGCAAGGTCAAGGCGCTGCTGCGCTTCCACCGCGAGGACGGGGAGGAGGAGGCGAACCGCCGCCTGCTCGACCAGATGCTGGCGGAGACGGTGGACGGGCGGGAGCCGGTGCGCGCGCTGATCGGCTACGCGCCCGACCTGGGGGGCGGCCCTGCATAGCCTGATCGCGGCGGTGCACGGCGACCTCGACGACCGGCTGCCTCACACCGACGAGCTGCTGGCCCTCTCCAACGCGCTGGGCGGCGGGGGCTTCGACGAGACGCGCAAGGCGCTGCTGCGCCGCATCCAGGGCGGTCTGGCGGGCCTGACCCCGCTGACCCGCACCGGCTCCGCCGCGGAGGGCAAGGCCTTCGGCATGATCGTCGACCGGCTGACCAACTTCGACGGCTTCCTGGGCGGCGCCGGCATGGCGGAGGCGCTGACCCGGCGCGCCAAGACGGTGTGGAGTTCCGGCGGGCAGGACGCGTCCTTCGACATGGCGGTGCAGCGTCTGGCCACCCGCTTGCCGGCGCCGGCCCAGCGCATCGGCTATCTGCTGGACCTCGCCACCAGCCCCTTCCGGCGCAACAAGCTCAGCGTCCTGATCCGGCAGGTCGCCACCGAATTCGAGAGCATCAC
>NZ_CP012916.1:0-145000 GCF_001315015.1 Azospirillum brasilense
CGAGCGCCGCCTGCTTCTGGCGAACGACCTCGCCGGCCTGACCGTGCGCGCCAGCCTGGAGCCGGCGCCCGACACGCTCGGCGCCTCGGTGGTGGTGTGAAGACGGACCGCAAGGCGGTGGACGCCCTGGTGTCGTTCAGCAACCGCAACACGCCCTATCTCGGCACCGCCCAGACGACCGCGACGGCGGCGCTGAACTCCTTCGGGCCGAACGCCGACACGGTGAACCTCAGCGGGCGCGTGTCCTCGCCGGCGTCGCGGGCCTGGTCGGTCGGCGCCGGCTACCAGGCGCTGGTGACCGGCGACGGGCTGACCTTCTCCGCCACCGGCTCCTATTCCAAGTCGCGGCCCGGCCTGACGCTGGACCCGCTGGACGTGGAAAGCTGGGTGGCGGCGGGCGTGGGCACGCTCAGCTACCCGGTGATCCGCTCGCGCCTGGAGAACCTGCGGGCGGTGGCGAGTTCGAATACCGTGACGTGAACACCGACATTTCCGGCGACCGCTTCAACCGTGACCGCCTGCGCATCCTGCGCGGCGGCTTCAGCTATGACCGGACCGACAATTGGGACGGCATCACCGCGGTGCGCGGCCTCGTGCACCAGGGTCTGGACATCCTCGACGCGACGAAGCTCGGCTCGGCCTACGCCTCGCGCGAGCGCGGGCGCAGCGACTTCACCAAGCTGACCGCCGACATCACCCGCGTGCAGCAGCTGCCGGCCAACTTCAGCATCCTGGCGACGGCCACCATGCAGGCGCCCGGCACGCCGCTGCTGGCCAGCGAGCAGATCGCGCTGGGCGGCCCGAGCTACGGCCGCGCCTTCGACGAGGGCGAGATCTCCGGCGACAGCGGCTGGGCCGGGTCGCTGGAGCTGCGCTACACGCCGGTGGTGCCGGAGAACGCCTTCGCGCAGGCCGTTCCAGATCTACGGGCTTCGTCGACGGCGGCGAGGTGTGGAACCGCTCCAGCCTGGAGCAGAACAGCCGGAATTCGCTGGTCTCCGTGGGCGGCGGCGTGCGCGCCAGCCTCGTGGAACGGCTTTTCGCGACGCTTGAAATCGACAAGCCGCTGACCCGCCGCGTCGCGACCGAGGGCGACAAGGACATGCGGGTCTTCTTCAACATCACTGCGCAATACTGATAGGGCCGGGGGATACAGGACATGGGCAAGGGCAACGTCACCAACACTCCCGGCATCACCGAGATTCCCGGCGCGCGCCGTCACCGGCAGACGCTGCGCCAGCGGCTGCTGCTGTCGTCCGCGACGGAATCGCCCCAGCGCGGCGGCGGCACCCGGCGCCAGCGCCGCGCGGCGAAGGCCAAGGGGGGCATCGACTTCGCGCGGCTGGCGCTGCGCAGCGTGATCGGCGTGGCGCTGTCCACCCTGTTCGCCGGCGCCGCTTACGCCAACCCGCTGGAAGGCACCGTCACCGCGGGGCTCGGCGACCATCCGGTCGGCGACCCCGAAGTCGATGGAGATCCTGCAGTCCACCGACAAGGCCATCATCAACTGGAAGTCCTTCAGCATCGACGCCGGTGAGAAGGTCACCTTCCAGCAGCCGTCGGCCTCCAGCGTCACGCTGAACCGGGTCACCGGCGCCGATCCGTCCAAGATCATGGGCAGCCTGTCGGCCAACGGCACGGTCATGCTGGTCAACCCCAACGGCGTGGTGATCGGCGCCGGGGCGAAGGTGGACGTCGGCGGGCTGGTGGCGACCACCGCCAACATCTCCGACGCCAACTTCATGGCGGGCAAGTACCAGTTCGACCAGGCCCTCCACCAAGCCGAACGCCATGGTGGTGAACGAGGGCGACATCACCGTCAAGGACAGCGGCCTCGCCGCCCTGGTGGCCCCCGCACGTCCGCAACTCCGGCGTCATCCGCGCCAAGCTCGGCAAGGTCGCGCTGGGCGGTGCGGAGACCTTCACGCTCGACTTCCACGGCGACGGGCTGATCAGCTTCGACGCCAGCTCCGCCGTCAAGACGGTGGCAAAGGACGCGGACGGAAAGCCGGTCGCGGCGCTGGTCGTCAATTCCGGCGAGATCGCCGCCGAGGGCGGCAGCGTCACCCTGTCGGCGCGCGCCGTGAAGGGCGTGATCGACAACGTCATCAACACCGACGGCGTCATCAAGGCCACCTCGGTCGGCAGCGCCAACGGCAAGATCGTCCTCTCCGGCGGCGACAACGGCAAGGTCACCATCGGCGGCACCGTCGACGCCAGCGGGCGCGGGGAGGGGCAGACCGGCGGCACCGTCGTCGCCACCGGCGCCGAGATCGCCGTCAAGAAGAACGCCCGCGTCGACGCCTCCGGCAGCAAGGGCGGCGGCGAGGTCGCCATCGGCAGCAAGACGGGCCGCTCCGGCACCTGGTCGGACAAGGTGACGGTCGAGGCCGGCGCCACCCTGTCCGCCGACGCGGTGAAGTCCGGCAAGGGCGGCGTCGTGACGGTGCTGTCGCAGAAAAGCACAAAGCACGCTGGTAAAATCTCCGCCCGCGGAGGCGCCGAGGGCGGCGACGGCGGCTTCGCCGAGGTGTCGAGCCACAAGGACATCACGCTGACCGGCAGCGTCGACCTGACGGCGCCCAAGGGCGCGGCGGGGCGTTTTCCTGCTCGACCCGGAAAGCCTGCGCATCGTCAGCTCCGCCGGCGGCAGCCAGGACGGCGCCGCCAGCGACGGCACGATCGGCGTCAACGACCCCAACCTGGGCAGCGGCGACGCCGTCAATACGGTGTCGAAGCAGGTGCTGGAGAGCATCGCCGGCAACGCGAACATCGTGCTGGAGGCGTCAGGCGAGATCAAGGTGGAGACCAGCCTCGACCTGCAGACCACGACGGGCCACAGCTTCACCCTGCGGTCACTGACCAGCGGTGGGATCGCCTTCACCGACGCCAGCTACGAGATCCGCACCAACGGCGGCGACATCGTGCTGGAAGCCAACGGCATGGCCAGCAGCCTGACCAAGATCGGCAAGCTGACGACCCGCGGCGGCTCGGTGCGGCTGACGGCCACCGACAATGTCCAACTCGCCAACCTGATCGACACCACGCCGGTCTCGGGAAGCGCCGGGGCGGTCTCCGTCAACGCCCAGAGCGGGACGCTGACCGCGTTGGACGCCGGCCGGATCGTCGGCGGCCCGGTCACCCTGACCGCCGGCAGTGCCATCGGCGCCAGCGGCGCGGCCGGTGTCGACCAGCAGCACCCAACTCTCCCTGGTCACCGGCGGCAACCTGTTCGTCACCAACGACCAGACGCTGACCGACCTCTCCGTCACCAGCACGCACCGGACGGTCGGGGCCGACAGCCAGTTCTTCCTGGCCTCCACGGGCCTGACCTTCACCGTCACCGATTCGTCCGGCAGCACCGCGCTCGACACGATCAGCCAGGTTGGCGGCCTGAACAGCTTCGCCTTCCGCCGGTGACCGGACCATCCAGGTCGGCACGGTCAACGCCGGAGCGGGGTCCGTCGCGCTGACCAGCACCGCCGGCAACATCACCGGCACCAGCGCAGGCCTGCTGACCGGCGGCGCGCTGACGCTGACGGCCCGTGGCTCCTCGGGCAGCAACGGCGCCATCGGCACGTCGTCGCAGGCGCTGAACACCGCCGGCTCCAGCCTGACCGCGACGGCCGGCAGCGGCGGCATCAATTTGTCGAACACCGGCGCGCTGGCCCTGGCCAGCCTGACCAGCGGCGGCGCCACCACCGTCGCGGCCACCGGCGACCTGACGGTCGGCGCGGTGGCCAGCGGCGGTGCGCTGTCTCTGACCAGCGGCGGCAGCATCCTGAACGACGCCGACGCGTCGACCACCATCAGCGCCTACAACCTGTCCCTGGACGCCGCCGGAAGCATCGGCACCAGCGGCACCGCCCTGACCACCGGCAGCTACCTCGTCAGCGCGACCTCGGGCTCGGGCGGCATCCATCTGACGACATCGGGTACGGCGAACCTCACCTCCTTCGTCTCGACCGACGGCGACATCGCGGTCACGACCGGCGGCACCACGTCCATCGGGACGATGACGAGCGCCAACGGGACCAGCAACATATCGGTCACCGCGAACGGCGCCGTGTCCAGCATCGCGGCGAACACCGTGAACGCCGGCGCCAACGGAAACGTCACCCTCACCACCGCCAACGGCGATGTCTACGCGACATCCGGTACGATCACCGGCAACGTCGTGACCATCAACGCCGGGGGCATCACCTCCAACGTCTCGGTGAACACCGCGGCGAAGACGTTGTCGGTCGCCAACGGTTCGGGCACCGTCACGGTCAACCAGACCGGCGCCGTGACCGTCGACAACATCACCTCCTCCGGCTCGTCGGTCGCGCTCACCGTCAGCGGCGGGGCGGCCACGCTGGGGACGATCAAGACGCCCACCGGCGCCATCTCCGTGACGGTGACCGGCGGCGCCATCCTGGGCAAGGACGCCAACAACCGGCTGTCCGCCAACAGCGTCACCCTGAGCACGGACGGCGCCATCGGCAGCGCCGCCACCCATCTGCGCACGTCGACGGCTTCGCTGACGCTGACCAACGTCGGGAATCTGTATCTCGACAACAGCGGCGTGATCCTGACCGGCCTGTCGATCACCAACCGCCATGTCGGCACGAACGCCAACGCGCTGGAACTCACCTCCGAATACTTCAACTTCGTGGTCGGTGACAACGGCACCGCGACCATCCTGGAGGCGGTCGGCAGCCCGAAGCTGAAAACCCTCAGCTTCAACAGCGACATCGACCTGATCGTCGGCGATCTGGCCACGGTGGGCACGGGCGGCACGGTCACGCTGACCTCCACCACCGGCAGCATCCTGGACGACGGCAGCAGGAACACGCGGGTCAATGCCGAGACCGTAAAGCTGAGCGCCGCGGCGGGCAGCCTGGGCGACGCCAACGCTCCGCTGGCGCTCAACGCCACGAAGCTGACGCTGACCACCGGCGGCAACCTGCACGTCACCAACCTGTCCGACATGGCGGAGCTGGGCATCACCAGCACGCATGCGGACACGTCGGTGGTGAACAGCTACTCGATCACCGCGCCGAACTTCGCCTTCGACCTGACCGACGACGCCACCAACGGCTATCTTCTGCGCACGCTGGTCGACACCACCGGCCAGATCTTCTCCTTCAAGGGTGACCGCGACATCCGGCTGGGCCGGGTCGATCTGACCTACAAGACCGGCGTCCTTCCCGACAACGGGACGCCCTCGCCCAGCGAAACCTACAGCATCTTCAACGCCGAGACGACGAACGGGTCGATCCTGGACGACGGGTCGAAGACCACGGTGGTGTTGGCCGGGTCGGTCAATCTGAAGGCCAGCAAGGCGATCGGCAGCGGTACCGGGACCGAGTATCTGGACATCGTCACCCCGGTCCTCAACGCCAGCGCGGCGGACGGCGGCATCTACATCACCCTGCCGACCTCAACGGGTGTCAATAACCCGAAGAACCTCATCACGCTGGGCAGCAGCTTCTTCAGCGCCGCCAACAACCCCATCGTGGTGACGGCGACCTGGGGCGACATCGCCTTCGGCAACTCTTTCACGCCCTTCGCCAGCACCGACATCACGATCACGGCGACCCACGGGTCGATCCTGAACCCGAACAGCATCGGCTTGCGCGCCAGCTCCACCGGCACGGTGACCCTCACCGCCGGGAAGGACATCGGCTCGTCGGACAAGGCGGTGAGCGCGCAGGGCGGTACGGTCGTGGCCACCGCGGGCGGTTCGATCTGGCTCGGCCTGGGCACCGGCCCGACCGGGCTGGACAGCCTGACGGCCGGCGGTGACATCACCGTCACGAAGTCCAACGGCGTCATGACCGTCGGGTCGGTCAACGCCAACAACGGCACCGGAACGGTCACGCTGACGAACACCAGCGGCAGCATCCAGGACGATTCGGACAGCACCACCGTCATCGCCGCCGACAAGGTGATCCTGAGCGCCAACGGAAGCGTCGGCGGCGGCACCGCGCTGAATCTGGCGACGGCGAACCTGTCCATCACGACGGGCGGGTCCATCGGCATCACCAACACGATGGCCCTGACCGATCTGAAGCTGAAGCGCGGCAGCTACAGCGGCGGGACCATCGCAATCAGCACCGTCGGCGGACAGACCTTCACCCTGTCCGACACGTCGTCGCAGTCCTACATCCAGACCGTCACCAGCAGCACCCCGCTGAACTTCACCTTCGAAGCGCCGCGCGAGGTCAAGGTCGGCACCCTCAACGTCGGGGCCGGCGGCAGCGTCGCCATCACCTCGTCCGGTTCCATCATCAACAACGGTTCCAGCGGCAAGATCACCGCGGGCAAGGTGTCGCTGACGGCGGGGGACAGCAGTTCCATCGGTGCCTCGACTCTCACCGGAGCCATCAGTCTCGACACCGGCGACCTGTCGCTGACCGCCGGGCGAGATCTCTACGTCGACAACAACGGGCGCGCCTTCAACAGCCTGGCGATCACCAGCACGAACAGCACCACGGCCTCCGCGACCAAGAGCACCTTCTCCATCGGCAGCACCGGGTCCCAGATCTACTCGCTGGCCGACAGCGGCACCACGCATACGATCGACATCACGGGTGCGGGCAACAGCAACTTCAGCTTCTCCGGCAAGAAGCACATCGTGGTTTCCGAGATCGTCGCCGGCGGCGGCTCGGTCAGCCTGACGACGGCGGGCGGCGGGGAGAACTCGACGATCACCATGTCGGGCGGCGGGGTCATCGCGGCGTCCTCCGTCACCCTGTCGGCCAACGGCTCCGGCACCAACGGCGGTTCCATCGGCACCAGCACGCGGGCGGTGAAGACCTCCGCCTCGTCGCTGACCCTGGTGAGCAACGGCGACCTCTACATCAACAACAACAACACCGCGCTGACCGCGCTGGACGTCACCGTCACGCACAAGTCGTCCACCAGCACGGGGACCTACCAGTTCAACGCCCTCGGCTCCAACCGCAGCTTCACGGTGACGGAAGCCAGCGGCATCCAGACACTGGCCCTGTCCACGCCGAGCAGCGGCGGCAGCGCCTACATGGATCTGCGCTACAGCGTGGATCGCGGCATCGTGGCCGGCGCGATCGACGCCGGCACCAGCTCCACCGGGTCCGTGACGCTGATCTCCACCGGTTCGGCCACGGGCGCGTCCGGCGGCCCGTCGATCAACGGGAACGGGTCGGGCACGATCACGGCGGGTTCGGTCTCCCTGACCGCGACCGGCAGCAACGGCAACGTCGGCGGCACCACTAAGGTGCAGACCAGCACGACGAAGCTGGCCATCACGTCGGGCGGCAACGTTTCGGTCGACAACGGCCAGAACGTCACGCTGTCCGAACTGACGCTGGATTTCCGGCACCAGAAATCCGGCAACTCCCCCAACAGCTACACCATCCTTTCGAAAGACCTGACCGCCAGCTTCAGCGATTCGACGTCGCAAACCGGCCTGACGGTGACGAACGTCACCCAGACCCAGGGCGGGCTGAAGCTGGCGATCGCCAACGACAAGGCTATGCAGATCACCAAGATCGACGTCGGCACCACCGGCACGGTCGATCTGACCACCACCAACGGCACCTCCATCAATGGGACGGGCAGCGGCACCGCGGTCACGGCCGACAGCCTGACGATGACCACCTCGTCCGCCGGCGCCACGACAACGATCGCAACCAAGATCAACACGCTGTCGGCCAAGCTGACCGGCTCGCTGAACCTCAGCAATTCGGGCAATCTGACGCTGAAGGGCGTTTCGGCCAATTCGGCGGAGATCGCCGTCACCAACAACGGGTCGCTCCTCCAGAGCGGAACCACGCTGCTGCGCGCGGACAAAGTGAAGCTGACGGTCGACGGCGGCTCCATCGGGGCGTCCGGCACGTCGCTGCTGACCGAGACGCAGACCCTGGAGGTGATCGCCGGTCGCAACGTCCATCTGACGAACAGCGCCGACCTGCATGCCCTCAGCCTGGATGTCAGGCACGCCTCCTCCGGCGCGCAGAATGTCTACGACATCCGCTCGGAGGCGCTGACCTTCGCGCTGACCGACACCAACACCGGCAGCCAGTACACGCTCGGCAGCGTCGTGGACGCAAGCGGCCTCGACTTCTCGTTCAAGGGCGACAACAGCGTCGCCCTGGGGACGATCAACGGCGGCCTGACCCGCAAGGTGACCATCGAGACCACCGGCACCGGCAAGGACATCCTCAGCAACGGCAGCTCGATGGTGACGGCCGGCACGGTCACCCTCACCGCGAGCGGCGGCATCGGTCAGGTGGGATCGTCCGCCAACCACATCGCGACGTTGGCCGACACGCTGGTGCTGACCACGGCGACCGACGCCTTCGTGGACAACGGCAAGGACCTGACCGCGCTGTCGCTGACCAGCTCGCGGACGACCGGCGCCGGCACCTATCAGATCACCGCGCCGCAGCTCGTCTTCACCATGACGGACGACGGCGCCACCACCACGCTGAGCGAACTGACCGACAGCACGGGACTGGCCTTCAAGCTGGACACCAAGCACGCGCTGTCCATCGGCACGCTCAACGTGCAGAACTGGGGCACCGTCGACCTGACCAGCGCCAGCAGCATCACGGGTGCCGCCTCAGCGGTGGCGGGCAACCCGACCGGCCGCATCACCGCGGGTACGGCGACCCTGAGCAGCGGCGGGGGGGCCATCGGGTCCTCCACCAACAACATCCATCTGTCGGCGTCGTCCGCGACCTTCAACGTCACCGGCGATCTCTACGTCGAATCGGACACCCGGATCGGCGCGCTGAAGATCAAAAGCAGTTCGTCCAGCATCACCAACCGCACCTACAACCTGACCTCGGTCAACACGGCGGACGCGGCCATCGCGCTGACCGGCGGCGAGAGCAGCACCGAGACCGTGCTGGCCACGTTGACCGACGCCAGCGGCGTACGCTTCGCCTTCGACAGCCACCGAAAGATGGTCATCGCCGGTTTGGACGCCGGCAAGACCGGCACGATCACCCTGAACGCGGCGCCCGGGATCGTCGGGGTCGGCCACTCCACGGTCAAGATCAACGCCGGCGTCGCGAGCCTGACCGCTTCCTCTGGCGCGGTGGGCAAGACCGGGGGTGAGTTCATCGCCATCACCACCGGCAACCTGACGGTGAAGGCCAACGACGGCGCGGTGATCAACCTCCGCGGCGCGACGGTCATCGACGAGATGGTCATGGGCGGCGCGCTGACCCTGAACAACTCCACCGGCGACATCGCGCTCGGCTCCATCTCCATGGGCGGCGCCAACGCGGTCATCAACAACCAGGGCGGCTCGATCCTCAGCGGCTCGATCAGCGGCAGCAATCTGGTGAACCTGACGGCGACCGGGTCGATCGGCAGCGTCAGCGCCATCTCGACATCGGCCGGTTCCGGCGGCACCACGACGCTGACCGCCAACGCCGTCGGCAGCATCGCGGTGTCGGAAGGCAAGAACCTGATCGCCCAATCCGTGGTCAGCACCGGCGGCGGCGCCATCACGCTGTCCACCGGCTCCACGGGGAGCAGCCTCCTGACGGCCGGCACCATCACCACGACCGGTGCGGTGTCGCTGACCAGCCATAACGGCAACATCGAAGCGAGCAGCGGCAATCTGGTGACCGGCGGCAGCGTTGCGCTGTCCGCGATCAAGGGCACCATCGCCGACACGAGCCCGACGCTCAACGTCGCGACGACCGACCTGACGATCAAGACGCCGGGCACCTTCAATGTCGCCAGCACGCAGGACCTCGCCAAGCTGGCCATCGACCGCACGGCGGACACGGCAGGGGTCTCGTCCTCCGGCACGATGAGCCTGACGGCCCTCAACTTGGTCTGGAACGTCACGGACAGCGGCGGCACCACCACCTTCACCACGCTGACCGACAGCACCGGCCTGGACTTCACCTACAAGGCGCCGGGGGCCATCGCCATCGGCACGGTGGACACGGGGGCTTCCAGTACGGTCAGCCTGACGGCGATGGGCAACAGCGCGACCGCCGGCAACATCACGGCGGTGAACAGCAGCTCCACCATCACCGCGGGCTCCCTGAAGCTCGACGCGCAGACGAAGACCAACGCGCAGACCAACACCAGCGCCATCGGCAGCAGCGCCACGGCGCTGGGGATGAACGTGTCCAGCCTGACCGCCAGCAGCGGCTCCGGCGGTCTGTTCGTGAAGAACGCGGCGGGGCTGAACCTCAGCTCCATCACCACGGGCGGCGCCCTGACGGTGATCGCGGCGACCGGCGACCTGACCGTCTCCAACCTCTCCTACGACAGCAGTAAGGCGCTGACCCTGACGGCGACGGCCGGCCGGATCCTCAACGGCGGCTCCAGCCTGAGCCTCGGCACCGGCAGCGCCACGCTGACGGCGGGGGCCGGCATCGGCACGGCGGACGCGGCGTTCAAGGTCTCGACGTCCAGCACCGGGGCGCTGACCACCAACGTCACGGGCGCGGGCGGCGTCTATCTCGACATCGCCGGATCGCTGACCGGCGGGCTGAGCGCCGCCGTCCAGAACGGCCCGGTGGTGGTGTCGAGCAGCGGCAACATCACGCTGACCAACGTCGCCATCGCCACCGACGCGGCCGGCAATACCATCACCGTGACCTCGACCGGCGGCAACATCACCGCCGGAACGGTGACGGCGGGCGCCAACGAAGGTCTGGTCACGCTGAGCGCCACCGGCAACGGCGGCAAGATCCTGGCCGCCAACGGCGGTTCCGCGATCACCGCCAAGACCGTCGCGCTGAACGGTGCCGGCGGCATCGGCACCTCCTCCGCCCGCGTCGGCGTGGGCGGCGCCCAGCTGCAGGTCAACGGCGGGGCGGGCGACATCTATCTGAGCACGACCGGCGCCTCCTCGCTCGCCTACGCCGCGACGTCCGGCGGCAAGATCGACGTGCAGGCCGGCGACCGCCTCCAGGTGGTCAACGCCAGCACCGCCGGCGGGGCGATCACAATCTCCTCCACCGCCGTGGACGCCGACATCATCGCCGGCAGCATCAACGCCGGTACCGGGACGGTGACCCTCAGCTCCACCGGGGGCGGGGTGTATGACGACGGTCTTGCCGAGACGCGGATCGTCGGCGGCACCGTGTCGCTGACCGGCGGCAAGGGCGTCGGCACCTCCAGCCGCTCGGTCCAGACCACCACCGACGGCCTGACCCTGGCGAGCGCCACCGGCAGCGTCTACGTGACCGACGCCTCCACCGGCGGCGTCACCGTCACCTCGGCCACCGCCGGCAGCGGCTCGGTCACCATCGAGTCCGCCGGCACGATGACGGTCCAGTCGGTGTCGGCCAACACCACCAGCGGCGCGGTCGCCCTGACCGCCGCAGGCTCCATCCTGGGCAGCGGCAACGGCACCCATGTGACCGGCCACTCGGCCAGCCTGACCGCCACCGGCGGCGACATCGGCACCGTCACCGACGCCGCCACCGGCGCCGGCACGCCGCTGAAGATGAACGTGGCCAGCCTGACCGGCCTGACCGCCAACGGCGCCACGCCGGTCATCTCGGTGGACAACGTCAACAGCGCCGCGCTGACGCTGGGCAACAACCTCGTCACCCTGGGGGCGGGCGGGTCCGCCTACATCCGCACCGCCGGCAACCTGGACGCCAGCGCCGGCCTGTCGATGACCAGCGGGAACCTGCTGCTGCAGTCCGGTGGGGTGCTGACCCTGCCGACCGCGGCGATCAACCTCGGCACGGGCGCGCTGACGCTGAAGGGCACCACCGACGTGGTGGCCGCTGGCGGTTCGCCGCGGTCGCTGTCGATCACCGCAGGCTCGCTGACCTTCGCCAGCGGCTCCAACGGCGGCGACACCACCCTCAACACCACGGTCGGCACCATCGACGCCAGCCTGACCGGCTCCGGCAAGAATCTGACCGTCAACAACACCGGCACGCTGACGGCGGCGACCCTCGGCGCCAACGGCACCGTCACCGCCACCAGCAGCACCGGCATGACCGCGACCTCGGTGACCGGGGTCGGCACGGTCAGCCTGACCGCGACGACCGGCGACCTGACGGTCGGCACGGTCAACGCGGGACCGACCGGGACCATCAACCTGTCGGCGGCGGGCGGAAGCCTGTTGACCGGCAACGGCACCAGCCTGACCGGCGGCGCGCTGAACCTGACCTCCAGCACCGGGATCGGGACCAGCAGCGCCGCTTTCACCACCACCATCGCCAACGTCTCGGCGACGGTGACCGGGACGGGCGGAATCCATCTGGCCGGCACCAGCTTCAACCTGGGCAACCTCTCCACCGCCGACGGCGACATCGCCGTCACCGCCAGCGGCGCCATCACCGACACCAACGCCACCACCGGAATCACCGCCGGGGGCAGCGGCTCCATCTCCCTGGTCTCCACGGGCGGCGCGGTCACCCTGACCAAGGCGGTGACCAGCACCGGTCCGGACGACACCCGGGCGAGCGTGACGGTGCAGGGCACCAGCATCGCCCTGGGCACCGTCACCAGCACCGGCGCGCAGACCTACACCGGCAACACCACGCTGGGCGGCGCGCTGTCCGGCAAGTCGGTGACCGTCACCGGGAATCTGGCCCTGTCGGGCGCCAACCGCACGGTGACCGCGACCGGCGGCGACGTGTCGGTGACCGGCACGCTGAACGGCGGCGGGTACGGGGCGACCCTGAACGCGGCGCAGGGCGGCGTGACGCTGGGCGGGGCGGCCAGCAACCTGGCCTCCCTGTCGGTCACGGCGGGCACCATCGGCCTGCATGGTGTCACGACCACGGGGGCGCAGACCTACACCGGCGCGACGAGCCTCCAGGGCGCCTACGCCACCGGAAACGGCGCCTTCACGGTGACCGGCGCGACGACGCTGGCGGGTGGCACCACGGTGAACTCCGGCAACGGAAACGTGCTGTTCAGCGGCACGGTGAACGGGGCCAACTCTCTGGTGATCACCAGCAGTGGCACGACCCAGTTCACCGGCACGGTGGGCGGCACGACGGCGCTGACGACCCTGACCATCGACGCCGGCGGCACCAGCAGCCTGAAGTCGGTGACGACCACCGGCGCCCAGACCTACAGCGGTACGGTGACGTTCGACGGCACCTACACCACCGGCGCGGTCTTCTCGGCCATCGGCGCGGTGACGCTGGCCGGCAACACGACGGTGGACGGCACGTCGAGCGTCGTGTTCATGAGCACGGTGGACGGCGGCTATGCCCTGACGGT
Source organism: Azospirillum brasilense (assembly GCF_001315015.1). Classification (NCBI taxonomy): domain Bacteria; kingdom Pseudomonadati; phylum Pseudomonadota; class Alphaproteobacteria; order Rhodospirillales; family Azospirillaceae; genus Azospirillum; species Azospirillum brasilense. The sequence goes on from NZ_CP012916.1 coordinate 13,198, forward strand.
CAACAACAAGGGCATGGCGCTGTTCAACGGCGCGGTGGGCGGCACGACGGCGCTCGCCAGCCTGACCACCGACGCCGGCGGCACCAGCAGCGTGAAATCGGTGACGACCACCGGCGCCCAGACCTACAACGACGCGGTGACGCTCGACGGCACCTACAGCACCGGCAGCGGCGCCTTCACCGTCAACGCGGCGACCACGCTGGCCGGGACGACGACGGTGAACGGCGGGTCGGTTCTGTTCGCCGGCACGGTGGACGGTGCCCAGGCGCTGGTCATCAACAGCAAGGGCGCGACGCAGTTCACCGGCGCGGTGGGCGGCACGACGGCTCTGGCGAGCCTGACCACCGACGCCACCGGCACCAGCAGCGTGAAATCGGTGACGACCACGGGCGCCCAGACCTACAACGACGCGGTGACGCTGAACGGCACCTACAGCACCGGCGGTGCCTTCACCGCCAACGGTGCGGCGACGCTGGCCGGCGACACCACGGTCAACGGCGGGTCGGCGGTTCTGTTCGCCGGCACGGTGGACGGCGCCCACGCCCTGGCCGTCAACAACAAGAGCACAACGACGTTCAGCGGCGCGGTGGGCGGCACGACGGCTCTGGCCAGCCTGACCACCGACGCCGGCGGCACCAGCAGCGTGAAGTCGGTGACGACCACGGGGGCGCAGACCTACAACGATGCGGTCACCCTGGACGGCACCTACACCGGCGGCACCTTCACCACCAACGCGGCGGCGACGCTGGCCGGGGCGACGACGGTGAACGCCGGGACGGCGACCTTCAACGGGACGGTGAACGGCGCCCAGGCGCTGACCATCGCCGGGACGGGGACGGCGCAGTTCAACGCGGCGGTGGGCGGCACGACGGCGCTCGCCAGCCTGACCACCAACGCGGGCGCCACGGTCAATCTCCTGAGCGTCACCACCACGGGCGCCCAGACCCACGGCGCCACCACGACGCTCAACGGCACCTACACCACCGGCGGCGCCTTCACCGCCAACGGTGCCGCGACGCTGGGCGGCGACACGACAGTGAACGGCGGGTCGAGCGTGCTGTTCGCCAGCACGGTGGACGGCGCCTACGCCCTGGCCGTCAACAACAAGAGCACGACGCAGTTCACCGGCACGGTGGGCGGCACGACGGCTCTGGCCAGCCTGACCACCGACGCCGGCGGCACCAGCAGCCTGCGCAGCGTCACGACGACGGGTGCCCAGACCTACAACGACGCGGTGACGCTGAACGGCATCTACACCACCGGCAGCGGTGCCTTCACCGCCAACGGTGCGGCGACGCTGGCCGGCGACACCACGGTCAGCGGCGGGTCGGTTCTGTTCGCCGGCACGGTGGACGGTGCCCAGGCGCTGGTCATCAACAGCAAGGGCGCGACGCAGTTCACCGGCACGGTGGGCGGCACGACGGCCCTGGCCAGCCTGACCACCGACGCCACCGGCACCAGCAGCCTGCGCAGCGTCACGACGACGGGTGCCCAGACCTACAACGACGCGGTGACGCTGAACGGCATCTACACCACCGGCAGCGGTGCCTTCACCGCCAACGGTGCGGCGACGCTGGCCGGCGACACCACGGTCAGCGGCGGGTCGGTTCTGTTCGCCGGCACGGTGGACGGTGCCCAGGCGCTGGTCATCAACAGCAAGGGCGCGACGCAGTTCACCGGCACGGTGGGCGGCACGACGGCCCTGGCCAGCCTGACCACCGACGCCGGCGGGACGACGAGCTTGCGCAACGTGGTCACCACGGGCGTGCAGACCTACAACGACGCGGTCACCCTGAACGGTCTCTACAGCGCCGGCGGTGCTTTCTCCGCCAACGGCGCGACGACGCTGGCCGGCGCAACGATGGTGTATGGCGGGTCGGGCATTCTGTTCGGCAGCACAGTGGACGGTGCTTACGCCCTGGCGGTCAACAACAAGGGCACGACGGCGTTCAACGGCGCGGTGGGCGGCACGACAGCTCTGGCCAGCCTGACCACCGACAGCGGCAGTGCCAGCCTGAAGTCGGTGACGACGACGGGGGCGCAGACCTACAACGATGCGGTCACCCTGGACGGCACCTACACCGGCGGCACCTTCACCACCAACGCGGCGGCGACGCTGGCCGGGGCGACGACGGTGAACGCCGGGACGGCGACCTTCAACGGCACGGTGAACGGCGCCCAGGCGCTGACCATCGCCGGGACGGGCACGACGCAGTTCAACGCGGCGGTGGGCGGCACGACGGCGCTCGCCAGCCTGACCACCAACGCGGGCGCCACGGTCAATCTCCTGAGCGTCACCACCACGGGCGCCCAGACCCACGGCGCCGCCACGACGCTCGACGGCGCCTACAGCTCGCTCAACAGCGCGATCACCTTCAACGGTGAAACAACGCTGGCCGGGACGGCGCTGGTGGATGCGGGCTACGGCACGATCACCTTCAACGGGACGGTGAACGGCGCCCAGGACCTGACGGCGATCTCGAGCGGAGCTATGGTGTTCAACGCGGCGGTGGGCGGCACGACCGCTCTGGCCAGCCTGACCACCGGCACGGGCTACACCAGCCTCGTCAACGTGACCACGACGGGCGCCCAGAGCTACGGCGGGGAAGCCAGCCTGATCGGCACCTACGCCACCGGCAACGGCGCCTTCACCGTCGAAGGCCCGGTGACGCTGGCGGGGGCCGCCACGGTCAACGCCGGCAGCGGTGCGGTGACCTTCAACGGCACGGTGAACGGCGCCCAGGCGCTGGTCGTCAACGGCAGCGGCGCCACGCAGTTCAACGCGGCGGTGGGCAACACGACGGCGCTCGCCAGCCTGACCACCGACGCTGGCGGCACCACCAGCCTGAAGTCGGTGACGACCAGCGGCGCCCAGACCTACAACGACGCGACGACGCTCGACGGCGCCTACAACGCGCTCAACAGCCCGATCACCTTCAACGGTGAGACGACGCTGGCCGGGACGGCGCTGGTGGATGCGGGCTACGGCACGATCACCTTCAACGGGACGGTGAACGGCGCCCAGGACCTGACGGCGATCTCGAGCGGAGCGATGGTGTTCAACGCGGCGGTGGGCGGCACGACGGCTCTGGCCAGCCTGACCACCGGCACGGGCTACACCAGCCTCGTCAACGTGACCACGACGGGCGCCCAGAGCTACGGCGGGGAAACCAGCCTGATCGGCACCTACGCCACCGGCAACGGCGCCTTCACCGTCGAAGGCCCGGTGACGCTGGCGGGGGCCGCCACGGTCAACGCCGGCAGCGGTGCGGTGACCTTCAACGGCACGGTGAACGGCGCCCAGGCGCTGGTCGTCAACGGCAGCGGCGCCACGCAGTTCAACGCGGCGGTGGGCAACACGACGGCGCTCGCCAGCCTGACCACCGACGCCGACGGCACCACCAGCCTGAAGTCGGTGACGACCAGCGGCGCCCAGACCTACAACGACGCGGTGACCCTGGACGGCGTTTATCGGGCCGGCACGGTCTTCACGGCGGCAAAGGCGGTGACCCTGGGCGGCGACAGCCGGATCACCGGCGACGGCGGGATTGTCCTGGCGTCCACCCTCGACGGTGGGCGGGCGCTGACGCTGACCAGCGGCAGCGGCGACATCCTGCTCGGCGGCGCGGTCGGCGGCACCAGCCGTCTGGGAGCGCTGACCGTCAACGGCGGCGGCACCACCACCGTCACCGGTCCGGTGAAGGCGGCCTCGCTGGCCACCGACGCCACCGGGATCACCATCCTGAACGGCGGCAGCGTCGACACCACCGGGGCGCAGAGCTACGCCGACGCGGTGACCCTGGGGGCCGACACGACCCTCACTGGCTCCCAGGTGTCGCTGTCCGGCAGCATCGACGCGGCGGAGGCGGGCCGTCAGGGCCTGACCATCGCCGGCAACGCGGCGCTCGCCGGCACCCTCGGCACCCGGCAGGCTCTGGCCGCGCTGACGGTCGGCGGCGAGACGCTGCTGAACGGAGCCACGGCGGTCACCAGCGGGGCGCAGACCTACGGCGGCGCGGTTCGTCTGGATGGCACCCCGTCGGCTCTGACTGGCGCCGGCGTCACCTTCGCCGGAACGCTGGACGGCGGTCAGGCCCTGACCGTCAGCAGCGGCGTCGGCGACGCCGTCTTCGCCGGCACGATCGGCGGGACGGAGCGGCTGGGCGCCCTGGCGGTGAACAGCGCCGGCCAGACCCGCTTCGCCCAGTCGGTCCGCGCGGCTTCGGTCGTCACCGACGCGGCGGGCACGCTGGCCCTGAACGGCGGCTCCGTCGACACCACCGGGACCCAGACCTACGGGGAACGGGCGGTGCTGGGGACCGACACCCGCCTGACCGGCAGCACGGTCGTGCTGGCCGGCGGGCTTGACGCCGCCACCCGCGGCGGGCAGGGGCTGACCATCGCCGGTGACGCGGTCATCAACGGCCTTGTCGGTGGCACGCAGGCGCTGCGCCGCCTGTCGGTGACCGGCACCGCCGCCCTGAACGGCGGCGCGGTGACCACCGTGGCGGAGCAGAGCTACAACGGCACCGTGACTCTGGGGGCCGACACCGTCCTGACGGGCGGCATCGTCTCCCTGCTGAACGGCGGCAACGCCGCCAACGCCGGGGTGCAGGGGCTGACGGTCGACGGCGACGCCGTCCTGGCCGGGGTCTTCGGCGAGACCGGAGCCCTGCGGCAGATTGCCGTCAGCGGCGGCACCAGCCTGGACGGCGCGACCGTCACCACCACCGGGGCGCAGCGCTTCGGTGGCGCCCTGACGGTGGCCGGCGCCAGCGCGCTGAGCAGCACCGGCGGCGACCTCGTGTTCGGCGGGGCCGTCGACAGCGCCAACCGCTCCGCGCTGGCGCTGAACGGCGCGTCCATCCGGGCTTCGGGCGACATCGGCGCATCGGGTCTGATGGGCGACGTCACGGTCCGCACCTCGGGCGGCGTCTTCTACGACGGCGCGGTGACCGTGCGCTCGCTGACCCAGACGACGGGTGGTGAGAGCCGCTTCGCCAAGGCGCTGACCGCGACCGGAACGGATGGCCTCCGCCTGACCGGCGCCGGCTTCACCTTCGGCGCGGCGGTGAACAGCGCGGGTTCGCTGGCCGTCGTCACGACGGACGGGGCCGGCACGGTGACCTTCGGGCGTGATGCCACGGTTGTCACGGAGGGAGGCTTTACCCAATCCGGTGGATCGGGCATTGTTCTGCCGGCCAGCATCACGGCCAAGACCGGCCCGATCACGCTGGGTGCCGTGGCGTCCCTGCCGGACGGCCAGGCGTCCATCGCGGCGGGCGGCCCCATCACCATGGCGGGGCTCCAGGGCAAGGCCACCATGCTGACCATGGCGTCCGACGGCGGGGCGCTGATCATCGGACAGGAGACCGGGACCGCCTTGCAGAAGATCGACGTGCTGAGCCTGACCGTTCCCAAGGCCGGTTCCGCCCGGATGTTCGGCACCGTGGCCGGCAAGACGGACGCGTTGGCCGCCAGCGCGATCGACAGCCCGCTGCGGGCCGCCCCGTACTTCATCAACAACACCCCCTGGGGTCCGACGCAGCAGGTCAGCCGGGTCGCCGCCACCGTGGTGGTGGTCGTCCCGGTTCCCAGCACCCCCGGCGTCACCAGCCTGTTCACCGGAACGGTGACCCGAGCCGGCCTCACGCCGAACGCTCTGGCCGCCTACGCCGCGCCGCAGGTTCTGTCCCTGGCCGGCACGACCCCGTCGCTGACCGGTGTGGGGGCGCAGCCGGAGGTTCTGTCCACGGGCGCCGGAACCACCCCGTCCACCAGCCGCGCCGGCGCGCAGCCGGAGGTCCTGACCACCGGTCCCGCGCCGTCCGCCACCGGCAACCAGCAGACGGAGAAGGAGGAGGCGCGCTGAGGCGCGCCTGTTCCCCCGGCAGACCTTTACCCTTTGGATAGCAAACGATGACCGAACCGACCCTGCCCCTGTTCTACAAGAACCCCCGCCCGCTGGTGGCTGCCCGCGACGCCGACCTGTCGCTGCGGACCGAGCCGAACTTCGCGTTCGCGGCCGCCACCAACTCGGTGCCGTTGATGGCGGCGGAATTTCCCGCGGCCTGCAAGCAGTTCCCGATCCTGTTCTCGGAAGGCCCGGTGGTCCAGCCGGTGGCGCTGCTCGGCCTGCGGTCGGGCGAGAACCTGTTCGTCGACGCGAACGGCGTGTGGGAGGAAGGGGCCTACATTCCCGCCTACGTCCGCCGCTATCCGTTCATCTTCCTGGAGAGCGAGGACAAGTCGCAGCTCACCCTGTGCATCGACGAGGCGTCGGACGCCGTCGTTCCGGGTCGGGACAATCCCTTCTTCGTCGACGGGCAGCCGTCCGCCCTGACCAACAACGCCCTGGAGTTTGTCAAGGAAGTCCAGGCCCAGAGCGCCTACACCACGCAGTTCGTCGAGGCGGTGACCGCCGCCGGGCTGATGTCGGAGAAGCGTGCGGACATCACCCTGAACAACGGCGAGCGGCTGAGCCTCGCCGGTTTCAATGTGATCGACGAGGCGGCCTTCAACCAGCTTCCCGCCGAGACGCTGGTGGAATGGCGTGACCGCGGCTGGCTGGGGCTGGTTTACGCCCATCTGATTTCAGTCAGCAGCTGGTCGGGTCTGGTCGACCGCCTCGCCCGCCGGGGCTGATCCGGTCCGTCGGAAACGGAAAGGGCGGCGCCACGACGGCGCCGCCCTTTTCCTTTGCGGACCGGCAAAGGCCGGCGATCAGAAGCCCTTTTCGATCTTGAAGACGTCCGGCTCGTTCGGCTTCTCGATGTAGGAGAGCTGGAGCGACGGCGGCAGGGCGGGGGTATCGTCGGAGGGCTTCGGCGGGACCGTGAGGGTCAGTACGCTCATGCGCCCCTGGCTGTCGGTGCCGCGGAAGACCACCACCTGCGATCCGTCGCCGATCGGCGCGTTGAGGAGCATTCCCTCCTGCCGGTAGCCCTGTCCCACGAAGTAGTTGCGCAGAGCGTTGGCCGCGCCGACCAGGGTGTTGGGGTCGACCTTGGGGTTCACCGCGCCGCCCCACAGGATGTTGACCTGGAAGAGCTTCTGCGTCGAATGGCCGAGGATGTAGACCACGACCGCCGGGCCGGCGCCGGTCTGCAAATCATCGACCTTCACGATCAGGCTGGTGGTCCGCTCCGTCGCGTTGGCCTCGCGGCGGATGTCCTTGGCCTCGATCTTGAAGTCCTTGGCGATGGCCTTCGTGACCTCGTCACCGGTCATGCCGAAGCGTGCGGAGCGGAAACCCGTGACCTTCGCGGCGGGAGCCGCCTCGGGCGCGGTGACCGGGGCGGTTTGGGTTGCGGGAGCGGGGTTGCGATCGGTGGTTGCGGCCTGGGCGGCGCCCGCCAGGGTTCCGGCCAGGGCAAGGGCGGCAAGGGACAGCCCCAGGGCCGGTCGGTGAAACGGCATAATGGAAACTCCACAGGACATCGAAGCCATTCGGTCGGCGGATCAAGGCAAAAGCAGCCGTTCGCCCCTTTTTCGGACGAGGCGACCGGCCAAATGCGGTTGCTTCGAACGATAGTTTAGCAAAATCCAACCCGGTTCCGGGGTGAATTATGGCCGAACGGTCATGTCCTTTTTCCGACGCGGAAGGCGCCGGCGAAGTTCTGCACTTTGTCCGACGATACCGAGAGCAGCGCCTTTGTGATCGCCGCAGGACGCCGCGCTTGCGCGACGGCGATCTCCGCCGCCAAGCGTTCCAGCGTCGGGGTCGCGCTGCGGTAGCGAATGCGATGGTCCCCGTCCGTTTCGATCAATCCAGCCTGTTGAAGATTCGCCAAGACTTCCTGGAGGATGAGCGTGCTGCTGCGCGATTCGCGAATGAGTTCGTCCGAATTCCATGCCTGACCCGGATCACGCCGTAAAATCAGCAGAATCTCCAGAGTCCACACCGTCTTGATCGAATGCTGAAGAAAGATCAGGGCATCGTCCGAAAGCACGCCGCCAGTCCATTGTCTGTTCCAGTTTCCTGCGGGTCCCGATGATCCGGGAAGGCTCGACGATTTGAGCCGTACGTCGGGGCGGAGTGTGCACAGGATGTCCCCCGACGTCCAGCCCTACGCCCCTCTTTGCGGGGGCGCATCCGGCCCGATTCCAGACATCTTTTGGGGTAGCGGCGCACTCACTGGGCTGATCCACAGCTTTGGCCCGCCCCGAACAGTCTATATAGGGTAACCCATTGGGAAAATCACCCTACGGCGCGCTTCGGGCATGCCGAAGCGTCGCAATCGTGACAACTTAAGCCTCAATTCCGATTGGCTATGGCCTGTGCATGACTGGTTTCGACACCCGCCCTGTCTTCTTCATCATCGGCGCGCTTCTCAGCGTCCTGGCCGTCGCGATGCTGCTTCCGATGTCCGTCGATCTGGCGGCCGGCAATCCGGACTGGATGGTCTTCGCCATTGCCTGCGCCCTGACGCTGTTCTTCGGCGTCCAGTTCATGCTGGCCAACCGCATGGACCGGATTGCGCTGAACGTTCGCCAGGCTTTTTTGCTGACCGCCCTGTCCTGGGTCGTCATCTGCGCCTTCGCCGCCGTGCCCTTCATGGTGTCGCAGATCGATCTGACGGCGGCCGACGCCTATTTCGAGGCGATGTCGTCGCTGACCGCCACCGGGGCCACGGTGATCTCCGGGCTGGACGGGTTGGCGCCGGGGCTGCTGCTGTGGCGGTCGCTGCTGCAGTGGCTGGGCGGCATCGGCATCATCGGCATGGCCATCGCCATTCTGCCCTTCCTCCAGGTGGGCGGCATGCAGCTCTTCCGCTCGGAGTCCTCCGACCGATCGGACAAGGTGACGCCGCGGGCCAGCGACCTCGCCATCGCCGTGGGCTGGATCTACCTGTGCCTGACCGCGATTTGCACGGTGATGCTCTCCTACGCGGGGATGTCCTGGTTCGACGCCGTCAACCACGCGATGACCGCCGTGTCCACCGGCGGTTTCTCCACCCGCGACGCGTCCATCGCCAGTTGGAACAGCCCGGCGGTCGAGTGGGTCCTGGTGGTCTTCATGGTGCTGGGCGGCATGCCCTTCGTCCGCTTCATCAGCCTTGCCCAAGGGCGGGCGGCCAGCTTCTGGGCGGACACGCAGATCCGCTGGTACCTCGGCTTCCTCGCGGCGGTCTCCTTCGGCATGTCGATCTGGCTGACTCTGACACGGGATGTGCCGTGGGACGACGCCATCCGCGTGACCACCTTCAACGTCGTCTCGGTGGTCACCACCACCGGCTACGCCTCCATCGACTATGAGCGGTGGGGGCCGTTGGCGTCGGTGGTCTTCTTCATCCTGACCTTCGTCGGCGGCTGCACCGGATCGACCTCGGGCGGGCTGAAGATCTTCCGGTTCGAGATCCTGTTCATTGTGCTGCGCGCGCTGCAGCGCCGCCTCTACAGCCCCAACCTGGTGATTCCGCTCAACTACAACGGCAAGCCGGTCAGCGCCGACGTGATGATCTCGGTGATGGGTTTCGGCTTCGTCTACCTGATGTCGGTGTTTGTGCTGGCCTTCGTACTGGCCTTCCTGGGAGTGGACGTTGTGTCCGCGCTGTCGGGGGCGGCGACGGCGGTCAGCAACGTCGGCCCCGGCCTTGGCCCGACCATCGGACCCTCCGGGAATTTCGCCACTTTGCCGGACGGGGCCAAATGGGCGCTGGCCGCCGGCATGCTGCTGGGGCGGCTGGAGTTCTTCACCGTCCTGGTCGTGCTCAGTCCGTCCTTCTGGCGGCGGTGAGGGGGCCGGGGGGCTTCTCCTCCCGTTCCTGTTCCCGCGGGTCGCGGCTGGCCGCCGACACCAGATGGACCAGGGCGGCGCCGAGCGCGATCACGCCCACCGCCACCGACGCCCGCAGGAAGCGGGAGGCGTCGCCGTGCAGGGTGAAATGCCACCACAGCTCGTCGCTGAAGGCGATGTGCTTGTAGGAGAACAGGCCGAGCCAGAAGGCGCTGGCCAGCGCCACACCGGTCGCGATGAACCAGCTCGGCGTCAGGGGATTGCGCAGGATGTTGCCGCGGCGGTGGAACTCCTTGCGGGCCGGCAGCAGGGCCAGAAAGATCAGTCCCGGCACGATGGCTTCCGGCCAGTCGCCGCCCTTCAGCAGGGCCGAGGCGCAGGCTGTCGCCAGCAGCACCAGCGACAGCACCCAGGCGGCGTGCAGCCGCCGCTGCACCGCGTGGGCCAGCAGGATCAGCAGCACCCCGGCGACGCTGCCGGTGAAGTGCGACATCTCCACCAGCGGCAGCGCCGTGGCGTCGAAGGGGGCGGGCAGCGTCTCCTCCGGCGTGGCGCGCGAGAACAGCAGGAAGGCCCCGGTGATGAAGATGCAGGCGGCGAGCACCAGCGGCACCGCCGGGCTGATGGCGGCGGAGATTTCCCGTGACAGGCCGCTGATGCGGCGCCGGGCCTGGAAGGCCTCCACCCCGCCGAACATCAGCCCGGCGATCACCAGCGGCGCCAGATAATAGATCAGCCGGAAGACCAGCAATCCCGCCATCACGTCGTTGCCGGGCATGGCCGGGGTCAGGCTGACCAGGACGATGGCGTCGAACACCCCCAGTCCCCCCGGCACGTGGCTGATGATGCCGGCGACCAGCGCCAGCCCGAAGGCGACCAGGACGTCGGCGTAGCTCACCGCGTCGCTCGGCGGCAGGCAGAGATAGAGGACCAGCGCCGCCAGCGACAGGTCGCACAGCCCCAGCAGGAGCTGCCGAACCGCAATGGACGGGCGGGGGAAGGCGATGGCGTGTCCGAACACCCGCAGCGGCCGGCGCAGCCAGAAGCCGCCCACCGCGTAGGCCACCAGCACCGCCAGCGCCGCCAGCCCCAGCAGCGTGGCGCTGCCCGGCGGGACATGCAGCGCCTTCAGCGCCGTGGGGTCGATCAGCATGACCACCGGCATCACCGTCGCCAGCCCGAGCATGAAGGTGGTGACGACGAACAGCGTCACCTGCGCCACCTCCACCCCGGCCAGCCCATGCGGGGCGTAGAGGCGGTAGCGCACCGTCGCCCCGATGATGCTGGCGAAGCCCAGGCTGTGGCTGAAGGCGTAGCTGGTGAAGGCGGTGAAAGCCACCCAGCGGTAGGGCAGGGGTCGCCGCAGGTGGCGCAGGGCCAGCAGGTCGTAGAGCGTCAGCAGCCAGTAGCTGACCGCCGCCGCCGCCGAGGCGGCAAGAAGCTGCACGCCCGTGATGCGGTCCAGCGCCTGCCGGATGTCGGCGACGCTGTACTGCTCCAGCCAGCGGTTCAGGATGACCAGTGCCCCGGCCAGAAGGGCCAGGATCAGCACCCCCGTGCCGTAGCGCAGGAGCCGCTGGGTCCAGGTCGGGGGGCTTTCGGTGTGGGCCATGGCTGACAGGATCGCTCCGGGCGCCTAGGATGACGGGGCTTCGGACAAGAACAACACCGCGCAACGAAAAAGCGCATGGCCGGGCGGGGCTCTTCGGGAGGCAACGGATGCATCTTGTGCTTTATCTCGCCACCGGCCTGTCGGGGACCAACACGCTGATCCTGCTGCTCGCCTATCTCTGGGACAGCTCGGTGACTCTGCTCGGCGGCGCCACGGGCTACGGCCTGCGGCCGGACGGCGTGTCCTTCACTCTGTCGCTCTTCACCACGGTGCTGCTGGCCTGGTACGCGCTGGTCCTGCGGCGGCGTCTCCGCGCGGACCGCAAAGGCGGGGCCCGTCCGGAATAGCCGCCGCGGCGCCGGCCATCGGAAGCATGAGCGCGGCGATTTTTTGGAAACTCCGGCCGGGTTGATCCGTTGTCTGGGCGAAGACGCCGCGCCTCGGATTCGGGTGCGCTGCCCGAGGCCGGAGAAAAACCATGCACGGGATCAACAAAACCGTCTCCTTCACCGCAGGGGGGCTGATTCTTCTGTTCGTCCTGCTCGCCAGCGTCTTCACCGAACCGTTCGGGGAGCGGATTTCCGCTCTTCAGTCGGCCATCGTCGGCAACTTCGGCTGGTTCTACATTCTGTCCGTTGCCGGCTTCCTCTTGTTCGCTCTTTGGTTGTTTTTCAGCCCCTATGGGTCGATCAAGCTCGGCAAGGACGATGACGAGCCGGAATTCAGCTACCTGACGTGGTTCGCCATGCTGTTCAGCGCCGGTATGGGCATCGGCCTGCTGTTCTACGGCGTGGCGGAGCCGGTGCTGCATTTCGCCAACCCGCGTATCGGCGAGGCGGGAACGCCAGACGCGGCGCGGGAGGCGATGAATTTGGCCTTCCTGCATTGGGGGCTGCACGCCTGGGGCATCTACATCACGGTCGGCCTGTCGCTGGGCTATTTCGCCTATCGCCACGACCTGCCTCTGACCATCCGGTCGGCGCTCTACCCGCTTCTGGGCGACCGGCTGAGCGGCTGGCCCGGCCATCTGGTGGACATCGTGGCGATCGTCGGCACGCTGTTCGGCATCGCCACCTCGCTCGGGCTGGGGGTCATGCAGATCAACGCCGGGCTCGATTACCTCGGGCTGGTCGGCGTGGGCACGGTGCAGCAGATGGTGCTGATCGCCGTCATCACCGCGGTCGCCACCGTCTCGGCGGTCAGCGGCGTCGGGAAGGGCATCCGCCGGCTCAGCGAACTGAACATGCTGGCAGGGCTTCTGCTCCTGCTCTTCGTCTTCCTGCTCGGCCCGTCGGTGTTCCTGCTGTCCACGCTGGTGGAGAGCATCGGGCGCTATCTGTGGACACTGCCCTACATCAGCTTCCGCACGCTGCCCTACACCGGGGCGGAGTGGCAGGCAAGCTGGACGATGTTCTACTGGGGCTGGTGGATTTCCTGGGCGCCCTTCGTCGGCATGTTCATCGCGCGGGTGTCGCGCGGCCGGACGATCCGAGAATTCATCGGCGGCGTGCTGTTCGCCCCGGTGGCGCTGACCTTCGTCTGGTTCACCGTGTTCGGCGAGACGGCGATCCATATGGAGATGTTCGAAGGTGGCGGCATGGCGGCGGCGGTTCAGGAGAGCGTGCCGACGGCTCTGTTCGTCATGCTGGACCGCCTGCCGCTCAGCGTGGTCACCTCGGCCCTGGCGACGCTGATCGTCGTCACCTTCTTCGTCACTTCGGCCGACTCCGGCGCCCTGGTGATCGACATCATCGGGTCCGGCGGCAACCAGGACCCGCCCATCGCCACGCGCATCTTCTGGGCGGTGCTGTGCGGCGTGGTGGCGGCTGTGCTGCTCCTCGTCGGCGGGTTGCAGGCGCTTCAGACGGCGGCGGTGACGACGGCGTTGCCCTTCGCGGTGGTCATGGTGCTGATGTGCGTCGGGCTGGTGACCAGCCTGCGGGCGGAGCGTCGGGCAGGGCCGGACCGGCGGGTGGCGCGGGTGCCCACCGCGTCGGAGGGCGGCGCCCCGGTGCAGCCGGTGGGCGACGGCAACTGGCGCCAGCAACTGGCCGCCGTGATCGGGCGCAAGGCGGCCATTGCGGCGGCGGCCCCGCCCGGCGCCGCCAGCGCGCGGCGCGAGGTCGCCCGCTTCATCGCTGAAACGGTCGAGCCGGCCTTCCGTGACATCGCGGCGGAACTGGAACGGCTCGGGCGCCGGGCGGTCATCGAGGTCGGCCCCTACAACGCCGGGCTGGCGGTCCTGCGCGACGGGGAGGAGGAGTTCAGCTACGACATCCGCGCGCGGGCTTACCACCCGCTCACTTTCGCCCTTCCCGATCTGAAGGCGGCCGATGAACAGTGGCAGATGCGCGTCGAGGTAATCTTGCGCGGCGGCTTGCACAAACAATTGTTGCCGGCGCTCGCTGGGCGGGAGGCAATCGTCCGCGACTTCGTGCAGGAGTATGGAAAGTGGCGGGGGTGGTGAAAGAGCGCGGCCTCTTCCGGTAGCAGGAGAAGATTGCCTCGAATTATGCTAGAAAGCCGTCCGGTGCATTCTTCGTGCCGAGGCGGCGGCGACCACCATGGGTCATCAGGCGGATCAGAACCAGACCGGGGTCGACACTCCCGGCGGGGAGGCGCGCGCGGCGGGCCGCCCGCTGATGGCGTCAATGACCGTTGCCGAACTTCCCCGGCTTGACGGGTTGTGGGCGCCGGTGTGGCTGCAGGACGGCGGCCGGATGGTCTGGGGCAACCGCGCCGCCCTGGAGCTGTGGAACGCCGCGTCGCTCGCCGACTTCCAGGCCCGCGAGTTCGGCAGGCAGCCGGAGGGGGGGCCGCAGGCCGAAGGGGAATCGGCGACGGGGCGCTGGACCTTCTACCCCAAGGGGCGCCCGGTCACCGCCTGGGTGCGGCGCAGCGGCATGGCGCTGCCGGACGGGCGCCTGGGCACCCTGCACGAGGCGCAGCTCGCCGCACCCTTGGGCGATCCGGACCATGGCGGCACCGACACCGAGGCGCTCGACCGCGAGCGCGCCATGCTGCAAAGCCTGATCGACTCGATGCCGGACATCGTCTTCTTCAAGGACGTGAACGGCACCTACCTCAAGGTCAACCGGGCGATGCTCGACTATGCGGGGCGCCCACCGCTGGGGCTGACCGACCACCGGCTGTTCGACGCGGAAACGGCGGTGCGGCGGCGGCGGACCGACCAGATCGCCATGCAGAAGGGTTTTTCCCGCAGCGAGGAGTGGTTCGTTCACCCGGACGGGCGCCGCGTGCTGATGGAGACCGCCAAGGCCGTCTGCCTCGACCGCAGCGGCAAGATGCTGGGCGTCGTCGGCATCGCCCGCGACATCACCGAGCGGCGGCAGACGGAGAAGCAGCTTCTGCGGCAGCACGCCCTGTTGCAGGGGATCATCGACACCATCCCCGACGCCGTCTTCTTCAAGGACCGGGACGGTGTGCTGCGCAAGGCCAACCGCGCCTTCGCTTCCTGGACCGGGCGGCCGCTGGAGCAGCTGATCGGGCTGGGCAGCCACGAGATATGGCCTCATGAGATGGCCGACGGCATCCGCGCGGGCGACGCCTCGGTCTATGCCGAGGACCAGCCGCGGCGCAACGAGGAGAGCATCCCGCTGCCCGACGGCGGGCGGATCTGGGTCGAGATCCTGAAGGCGCCGATTCGCGACGCCGGCAACGAGCTTCTCGGGCTGGTCGGCGTCGGGCGCGACATCACGCTGCGCAAGGCCACCGAGGACGATCTGCGGCGGAGCGAGGCGGAGAAGGACCATCTCGCCCACCACGACGCGCTGACCGGCCTGCCCAACCGCCGCCTCCTCTTCGATCGGCTGGACATGGCGCTGGCCCGGTCGCGGCGGTCCGGGCGATCGCTGGCCCTGCTGTTCATCGACCTCGACGGCTTCAAGGCGGTCAACGACCGGATGGGCCACGATTGCGGCGACGAGGTGCTGCGCATCGCCGCGGCGCGAATCGCTGGCTGTCTGCGCCGCAGCGACACGGTGGCCCGCGTCGGCGGCGACGAGTTCACCATCATCCTGGAGGATGTGAGCTCCGCCGCCGATGCCGGGGGTGTGGCCGCCAAGATCGTGGAGGCGGTGGCGCTGCCCATCCCGGTGCAGGGTCCGGTCCAGACCAACACCGCCGTGATCGGCGCCAGCGTCGGCATCGCCCTGTCCCCCGCCGACGGATCGGACGCCCGCAGTCTGCTGGTGGCCGCGGACGGCGCGATGTACCGGGCCAAGCAGGCGGGCCGCGGCACCCATATCTTTTACAAGGACATTCCCCGCAGGAATCCGGACTGACCGGGTGCGGAATCCGCTTGCGCGGCCGGAACAAAAGAAGAACAATACCCGCCTGACCGGTTCATGACGGGAGAGGATGGGATCATGTTCGTATGCGTCGATGGTGACCGCACCACCCGCCTGCGCCAGTGGGCCTGGCTCGACATCGGTGTCGGTATGGGCGGTGCCGGGACGGGTCCCGGCGAACGCCGCCTCGTCGGCTGGAGCGTCACGGATGAGGCGTGGCTCGTCTCCGAGCCCATCGGTGTGGTTGCCACCAGTCCGCTGGGCCGCCCGCCGGGCTGGGCGGTGACCGACAACCAACGGCGGTATATGCTCGAACAGCCCGGCCTGCCCCATGGGGACGATCCACTGGCCGCCATCGACTGCCTGCGGGCGAACGGCAGCCTCGACCCGGCGGCCCCCATCAGCATCGTGCCCTGGCGCCCCGGCAGGTCCACCGCCGAACGCATCTTCGAGCGCCGGACGGCCTGATCGCGGCCTGATCGCGGAAAGACGGGCTGCTGCGTGACGGAACGGCCTTTTTCCCGTTGAAAGCCTTGGTTGAGGCGGGAAGGGGTCGTTCACCATGCAGCAGCGCTGGCCGCAGAGGCTGTGGATCGTCCGTCACGGGGAAAGCGCCGGCAACGTCGCGCGCGACGCCGCCTACGCCGCCGGGGTGGGGCGGATCGACATCGCCGAGCGCGACGTCGACGTGCCGCTCAGTCGCCAGGGGGAGCAGCAGTCCGAAGCGTTGGCGCGCTGGTTCGCCGCGCTGCCGCCGGGCGAGCGGCCCGACGTGGTGCTGACCTCCCCCTATCTGCGGGCCCGGAGGACGGCGGAGATCATCCACGCCGGGGGTGGCCTGCCGGTCGAACCCACGGAGTTCGTGGTGGACGAGCGGCTGCGCGAGAAGGAGTTCGGCATCCTCGACCGGCTGACCGCGCTGGGCATCGCGCAGGAGCACCCCGAGCAGGCGGAGTTCCGCCGCATCCTCGGCAAATTCTACTTCCGCCCGCCCGCCGGGGAAAGCTGGTGCGACGTCATCCTGCGGCTGCGCAGCGCGCTTGACACCATCAGCCTGCACCATGGCGGGCAGCGCGTGCTGGTGGTCAGCCATCAGGTCGTCGTGCTGTGCCTGCGCTACCTGCTGGAGGGCATGACGGAGGAGCAGATCCTCGCCATCGACCGCGAGGGCGACGTGGCGAATTGCGGGGTCACCGAATACGCCTTCAATCCCGCCCAGGGGCACAGCGGGCGGATGCGGCTTCGCCGTTACAATTTCGTCGCCCCGCTGGAGGTGGCCGGGGCGCCGCTGACCGCCGAACCCGACGCCAATGCGGCCGTCCGATGAGTGATTTTCCAATGAACGACCCGATCCCGGTCACCCGCGACCTGCTGCGATCCATGGCGCTGCCCCACCCCGGCGACGGCGCCGACAAGGACGGGCGGGGCCGGGTTCTGGTCATCGGCGGCAGCGTCGAGGTGCCGGGCGCCGTGCTGCTGGCCGGGACGGCGGCGCTGCGCGCCGGGGCGGGCAAGCTTCAGATGGCGACCTGCCGCAGCGTGGCCCCGCATCTCGGGCTCGCCGTGCCGGAGGCGCTGGTGCTCGGCTTGCATGAGACGGCGGAAGGCGGCATCGCCCCCGATTGTGTGGACACGCTGTGCGAGCGGGCGGCCCGCTGCACCGCGGTGCTGATCGGACCCGGAATGATGGACAAGCGCGCTGTCGCCGACCTGACCGGCGCGCTGATCGCCGGGCTGGATGGGGAGGGCGGTCCGGTTCTGGTCATCGACGCCGAAGCGCTGATGGGCCTGGACAACGCCAACGAAGCGCTGTGCCGCCGCGGCGGGCGGACGATCATCACGCCGCACGCTGGCGAGATGGCCGGCCTGTCCGGAATCAGCCGGGAGGAGGTGGAGGCCGATCCGCCCGCCGCCGCCCGCCGCGTTGCGGACCTTCACAAGGTGATCGTCGTGCTGAAGGGCGCCTGCACCCACATCGCCACGCCGGACGGTCGGATGTGGGCCTATGACGGCGGCAATGTCGGGCTTGCGACCTCGGGGTCGGGCGACACGCTGGCGGGCGTCATCGCCGGTCTGGCCGCGCGGGGCGCCGACCCGGCCAAGGCGGCGATCTGGGGTGTCCATCTGCATGGCGAGGCCGGCAACCGTCTGGCCCGCCGCGGCCCACTGGGCTTCCTGGCCCGCGAACTGCTGGCTCAGGTGCCGGAGATCATGGCCGAATTGTCGGCGTAGGACCGCCGGTTTCAGAACACCAGCTTGGCGGCCTGGTAGAGGACGACCCAGGGAGCGGCGATCAGCCCGCCCCACAGGGCGACCAGCGGCAGGCCGCGCAGCTTCTTCGCCGGGGCCGGAGCGGTGAGGGGGAGCGGGAAGGAAACGGTCTCGGTGGTGCCGACAGCGGGATTGTACTGGGACATGATGACCTGCCGATCTGTGTGTGAAGGCAGGATGCGCGCCGAACTCTTAACGACGATTAAAGTCGGGGGTAGCCGGCGCGCGGGATTCCGGCGTACCGCCGCCGGGTAGCAAAGCGCGTTTGAGTGGGCAATTTCGTAGCGTTCCGGGCGTCTTGACAAAAATTGCCAATCGTCCCGAGATGTCCTTCGGAAGAAGTACGTGGTCCATGCCAACCATGAACAGCGGCCCGCCCGAGGCGCTTTGCCGGCTTCATCGGGAAAAGGCGGTCGAGCGTGAAAAGCTGGGGAAGCTTCGGCGCGCCATCCTGGTGGGCGCCGACGACTGCAAAAACGGCCGCCTGGACGACCGCCCCATTGCCGACATCCTGAACGACATTAACGATTGACCGGCGATGGCCTGTCGCATCATGAGCAACTGCGCTGCGCCGGCTGTCGTCGTCCTGTGCCCTCTGCATGAAAAGAGGGAACCGGACCGGCCGCATCCAGCAAGGACAAGGATGAGGCCGGTCCGGTTCCCGACGCTCGCTCAGGTCACTTGGCCAGCGTCTTGTTGAGCCACAGGGCCAGCAACGTGCAGACCGCGCCCGACAGCAGGTAGGCGCCGGCCGAGAACAGGCCGTAGTTCGCCGACAGCACCAGCGCCACCAGCGGCGCGAAGCCCGCCCCGAACAGCCAGGCGAGGTCCGAGGTGATGGCCGCCCCGGTGTAGCGGTAGCGCTGGGTGAAGCCCGACGCGACCACGCCCGACGACTGGCCGAAGGACAGACCCAGGATCACGAAGCCGACGATCATGAAGACCAGCTCGCCCAGCGGCCCGCCGTTCAGCAGCAGGGGCGCCACGCCGCTGAACACGGCGATGGCCGCGGCGCAGCTTCCCAGCAGGGTGCGGCGGCCGATGCGGTCGGCGATCAAGCCGGAGGCGATGATCGCCCCCAGGCCGAAGAAGGCCCCGACCACCTCGATCAGCAGGAAGTCCGCCGGCGTGTCCTGGGTGTAGAGGAAGATCCAGGACAGCGGGAAGACGGTCACCATGTGGAACAGCGCGAAGCTGGCCAGCGGGGCGAAGGCGCCCAGCACGACGCGCATGCCCTCGTTGCGCAGCATCTCGGTCACCGGGACCGGCTGAAGCTCGCGGCTTTCGAACAGGTGGGTGTATTCCGGCGTCACCACGATGCGCAGCCGCGCGAACAGCGCCACGACGTTGATGGCGAAGGCCACGAAGAACGGATAGCGCCAGCCCCAGCTGAAGAAATCCTCGGCCGACAGGCTGCCGGCGAAATAGGCGAAGAGGGCGCTCGCCACGATCAGCCCGATGGGGGCGCCGAGCTGAGGAATCATCGCGTACCAGCCGCGACGGTTCTCCGGCGCATTCAGCGCCAGCAGCGAGGCGAGGCCGTCCCATGCGCCGCCCAGCGCCAGACCCTGGCCGATGCGGGCCGCCGCCAGCAGCCAGATCGCTGCCGCGCCGATCTGCTCGTAACTCGGCAGAAAGGCGATGGCGACCGTCGAGGTGCCCAGCAGGAACAGGGAGAGGGTGAGCTTCGCACCGCGCCCGTGGGCACGGTCGATGGCCATGAACAGCATGCTGCCCACCGGGCGGGCGACGAAGGCCAGCGCGAAGATCGCGAAGGACCACAACGTTCCGGTGAGCGGGTCAAGATAGGGAAAGACCAGCTTCGGGAAGACGATCACCGAAGCGATGGCATAAACGAAAAAATCGAAGAATTCGGACGTCCGTCCGATGATGACGCCAATCGCGATTTCACCGGGATTCACCCTGTGGTCGCGGGCATTGACCAGTCTTGCATCCCGTTCGGTCGCCGTGGTCGATGATCCCATGGTCCCCCCACCGTCTGGCAATTGCGTCAGAGGGAATTAAATAGGCACCGCAACGGCATTCTGCCACGCCCATGGACGCATTGCCTTGATGTGCGTCAATGGCGGCGCGGAATCGCGGCGCATTGGACAAATTGTCCAATGTCCGACCCGGCCCGTGGGGGTTAGCTCTTCGCCCAAATCCAAAGCGAACCCCTGCTGACAGGTCCTGCCTTGACCCGTTTCCGCGCCTTGGCCCTCCTGCCGCTGATGGCGGTTTTGAGTGGCTGCAACCTTGTGGTGATGAGCCCGTCCGGCGACGTGGCGAGCCAACAGGCCAACCTCATCACCATTTCCACCCTCCTGATGCTTCTCATCATCATTCCGGTGATGGTGCTGACGGTGCTGTTCGCGTGGCGCTACCGCCAGTCGAATAGCACGGCCCAGTACGACCCGGATTGGGACCATTCGACGCAGCTCGAGCTGGTGATCTGGGCGGCCCCGCTGCTCATCATCATCTGCCTGGGCGCCCTCACCTGGATGGCGACCCACCTGCTCGACCCCTACCGCCCGCTCGACCGCATCGCCGCCGGGCGCCCGGTCCCGGCCGACACCAAGATGCTCGACGTCAACGTCGTGGCGCTCGACTGGAAGTGGCTGTTCATCTACCCGGAATACGGCATCGCCACGGTGAACGAGGTGGCCGCCCCGGTGGACCGGCCGATCCGCTTCAACATCACCTCCTCGACGGTGATGAACTCCTTCTACATCCCGGCGCTGGCCGGGCAGATCTACGCCATGGCCGGCATGGAGACGAAGCTGCACGCCGTCATCAACGAGCCGGGCAGCTACAAGGGCTTCTCCGCCAATTACAGCGGCGCCGGCTTCTCGCACATGCGCTTCACCTTCCACGGTCTGGCCGCCGACGGCTTCGACAAGTGGGTGGCGGACATCAAGGCGGGCGGCGGCAAGCTCGACCGCGACGGCTACCTCCAGCTTGAGCGTCCCAGCGAGAACGAGCCGGTGCGCCGCTACGGCGCCGTCGACTCGGGCCTGTTCAAGGCCATCGTCGGGATGTGCGTCGAGCCGGGCAAGATGTGCATGCACGACATGATGGCCATCGACGCCAAGGGCGGCCTCGGCTTGGCCGGCATCGACAACGTGATGCCGCTGATGCACGACAAGCTGTCCCGCCGCGGCACCGCCGTTCTCGGCCCGGCGCCGGTCTATGTGGCGGGCATCTGCTCGACCGAGGAACTGACCGGCCGCGCCGTCGAGTCGTCGCTGGGCGTGCTGAACGCTCCCGCCGACGAGTCCCCGATTTCCGGCCCGATTTCCGGCGCGGGTCTGCCGCGCTCCTCCATCACGCCGATCTCCGCGCCCGCCCCTGCGTTCGGGCCGCGGCTGACGGCCAATCCCTGAGCGGCCCACCGCCATGCTAGACACATCGACCGTCGCCACCCACCCGCTCTTCGGGCGTCTGACCCTGGAGTCCTTCCCCTATCACGAGCCCATCGTGGTCGCGACCTTCGTCGCGGTCGTGCTGGGCGGCCTCGCGCTGGTCGCGGCGCTGAGCTATTTCCGGCTGTGGGGCTATCTCTGGAAGGAGTGGTTCACCACCGTCGACCACAAGCGCATCGGCATCATGTACATGGTGCTGGGCCTCGTCATGCTGCTGCGCGGCTTCGCCGACGCCATCATGATGCGCCTCCAGCAGGCCATGGCCTTCGGCGGCAGCGAGGGCTACCTCAACGCCCACCACTACGACCAGATCTTCACCGCCCACGGCGTCATCATGATCTTCTTCGTGGCGATGCCCTTCGTCACGGGTCTGATGAACTACGTGGTGCCGCTGCAGATCGGCGCCCGCGACGTGTCCTTCCCGTTCCTGAACAATTTCAGCTTCTGGATGACGGTGGGCGGCGCGGTGCTGATCATGGCCTCGCTGTTCGTCGGAGAGTTCGCGCGCACCGGCTGGCTGGCCTATCCGCCGCTGTCCAACATCGCCTACAGCCCCGAGACGGGTGTCGACTACTACATCTGGGCGTTGCAGATCGCCGGTGTCGGAACAACATTGTCCGGCATCAACCTGATCTGCACGATCGTCAAGATGCGCGCCCCCGGCATGACCATGATGAAGATGCCGGTCTTCACCTGGACGTCGCTCTGCACCAACGTGCTGATCGTCGCCTCCTTCCCGATCCTGACCGCCACGCTGGTCCTGCTGTCGCTGGACCGCTATGTCGGCACGAACTTCTTCACGAACGATCTCGGCGGCAGCCCGATGATGTACGTGAACCTGATCTGGATCTGGGGCCACCCGGAAGTCTACATCCTGATCCTGCCGGTCTTCGGCATCTTCTCGGAAGTCACCTCGACCTTCTCGGGCAAGAAGCTGTTCGGCTACACCTCCATGGTCTACGCGACGGTGGTCATCACGATCCTGTCCTACCTGGTGTGGCTGCACCACTTCTTCACCATGGGGTCGGGCGCCAGCGTGAACTCGTTCTTCGGCATCACGACGATGATCATCTCGATCCCGACGGGTGCGAAGATCTTCAACTGGCTGTTCACCATGTACCGCGGCCGCATCCGCTTCGAGCTGCCGATGATGTGGACCGTCGCCTTCATGCTGACCTTCGTGGTCGGCGGCATGACGGGCGTGCTGCTGGCCGTTCCGCCGGCGGACTTCGTCCTGCACAACAGCCTGTTCCTGATCGCCCACTTCCACAACGTCATCATCGGCGGCGTGCTGTTCGGCCTGTTCGCCGGCATCTACTACTGGTGGCCCAAGGCCTTCGGTTTCCGCCTCGATCCCTTCTGGGGCAAGGTGTCCTTCTGGTGCTGGGTGATCGGCTTCTGGGTCGCCTTCATGCCGCTCTACGTCCTCGGCCTGATGGGCGTCACCCGCCGCCTGCGCGTGTTCGAGGACCCGTCGCTGCAGATCTGGTTCCAGATCGCCGCCGTCGGCGCCGTTCTGATCGCGGCTGGCATCGGCGCCTTCCTCGTCCAGATCGCCGTCAGCGTCTGGAAGCGCCGGGAGCTGGTCGACCGCACGGGCGACCCGTGGGATGGCCGCACGCTGGAATGGGCGACCTCCTCGCCGCCGCCGGACTACAACTTCGCCTTCACCCCGATGATCCACGAAAACGACGCGTGGTGGGACATGAAGAAGCGCGGCTACAAGCGTCCGCTGGGCGGCTACAAGGCGATCCACATGCCGAGCAACAGCGGCACCGGCGTGATCCTGGCCGGGATCAGCGTGGTCCTCGGCTTCGCCCTGGTCTGGTACATCTGGTGGCTGGCGGCGGTGAGCTTCGTCGCCCTGCTGGCGGCGGCCATCCACCACACCTTCAACTATCACCGCGACTTCCACATCCCGGCGGACGTGGTGGTGCGGACCGAGAACGAGCGGACCCGACTCCTCTCCGGGCAGGTGTAAAGCATGAGCACGACCCTGACAGCCGAGCGGCCCCGCAGCCAGGCTCCGGTGTTCCACGTGGTGGACGAGCACGCGCATCCCGAAGGCTCCAGCACCATGCTGGGCTTCTGGATCTACCTGATGAGCGACTGCCTCATCTTCGCGGTGCTGTTCGCGACTTACGGCGTTCTCGGCGCCAACTACGCCGCCGGGCCCGCGCCCAAGGACCTGTTCGACCTGCCGCTGGTGGCGCTGAACACCGCCATGCTGCTGTTCTCCTCCATCACCTATGGCTTCGCCATGCTGGCGATGGAGAAGGGGCGGGTGTCGCAGACCCAGCTGTGGCTGGCGGTGACCGGCCTGTTCGGCGCCGCCTTCCTGGCCATCGAGCTCTACGAGTTCGCCCACCTGATCCACATCGGGGCGACCCCGCAGCGCAGCGCCTTCCTGTCGTCCTTCTTCACGCTGGTCGGCACCCACGGCCTGCACGTCACCTTCGGCCTCGTCTGGCTGGTGACGCTGATGGTGCAGGTCAACAAGCGCGGCCTGATCCCGGCCAACCGCCGGCGCCTGATGTGCCTCAGTCTGTTCTGGCACTTCCTGGACGTCATCTGGATCGGCGTCTTCACCTTCGTCTATCTGATGGGAATGCTGCGATGAGTTCTCACGCCGAAGAACACCATGGCCACGGGGAGCATGAGGGCGCCCACGGGACGCTCGGCAGCTACCTGATCGGCTTCGTCCTGTCGGTGATCCTGACGGTCATTCCCTTCTGGCTGGTCATGGACGGGACGATCCTGGACAAGAACATGACCGTGATGGCGATCATGGCGCTCGCCGCCGTCCAGGTCGTCGTCCACATGATCTTCTTCCTGCACATGAACGGGCGGGCGGAAGGCGGCTGGACCATGCTGTCGCTGATCTTCACGATCATCGTCGTGGTCATCATGCTGGCCGGTTCGCTGTGGGTGATGTACCACCTGAACACCAACATGATGCCGATCCACGACCCGAGCCTGTTGCCGTGACCGGCACGGTGACCCACCGTCCGCGCCGGGGGCTGATCCTTCTCGGCGTCCTGGCGCTGGCGGGGGTCGCCGTCTTCACGTCGCTCGGCGTCTGGCAGGTCGAGCGGCTGTTCTGGAAGCTGGACCTGATCCGGCGGGTGGAGGAGCGGGCGCAGGCCGCGCCCGTTCCCGCCCCCGGCCCGGAGGACTGGCCCACCGTCACCGCGGCCAGCCAGGAATACCGGCGGGTCGGCGTCACCGGGCGTTTCCTGAACGACCAGGAAACCCTGGTCCAGGCGGTGACCGAGCGGGGCGGCGGCTTCTGGGTGCTCACCCCCTTCCGGACCGACCGGGGCTTCACCGTCCTAGTCAACCGTGGCTTCGTGCCGCCGGAGCGGCGCAGCACCGACAGCCGCCCCGAAGGGCTGATCGATCAGGACACCACCGTCACCGGCCTGCTGCGGGTGACGGAGCCGGGGGGCGGCTTCCTGCGCTCCAACGATCCGGCGCAGGACCGCTGGTACTCGCGCGACGTGGCGGCCATCACCGCCGCCCGCGGCGTGACGGAGGCGGCCCCCTATTTCATCGACGCCGCGACCAGCCCGCCGGGCGGCTACCCGGTCGGCGGGCTGACCGTTCTGAAGTTTCCGAACAACCACCTCGTCTATGCGCTGACGTGGTTCGCCCTGGCCCTCATGGTGATCGCCGCGTCGCTCTATGTCGCGCGCAGTGAACGGCGGCGCCGGGGTTGAAGAAATAATCTTTTTTTCTTTGTGGTTTTTCTGCCGGGTGGGTAGGGGTTCCTCGCGGACTCTTTCGCCCGGCTTTTTTGTGCTATCAAATCCCCCCGAAGTCCGGGGCAAGGCTGCCAAGCCGAGGCATCGTGCCCATATGAATGGGGACCGAAGGAAGCCGGCGAAGGGCCAGACGTTTTCCGTGCGCGACACCACCGACAAGAAAAACCTGTTCCTGCTGGTGCAGCTGCGCTGGCTCGCCGTCGCCGGGCAGGTGATCACGATCCTGATCGTGCATTACCGGATGGGCATCACCCTGCCGCTCGACCAGATGGGCGCGGTGATCCTGTTCCTGGTGGCGCTGAACATCGCCAGCGTCCTGCACCTGCGCCGCCAGACCTCGGTGTCGAACACCCAGCTTTTCCTGGAACTGCTGATCGACGTGTCGGCGCTCACGGTGCAGCTCTACCTCAGCGGCGGCGCGTCCAACCCGTTCATCTCGCTCTACCTGCTCCAGATCACGCTGGGGGCGGTGCTGCTGGAGGCGTGGTCGGCCTGGGCGCTGGTGCTGGTCGCCACGGCCTGCTTCACGCTGCTGATCGGCGCCTACCGCCCGCTGGCCCTGCCGCCGGGGCTGGAGGGGCTGCTGCTGGGGCTGCACATCCAGGGCATGTTCCTGTGCTTCGTGCTGACGGCCAGCCTGATCGTCCCCTTCATCACCCAGATCACCCGCAACCTGCGCGCCCGCGACGCCCATCTGGCCGACCTGCGCCAGCGCTCCATGGAGGAGGATCACATCGTGCGCCTCGGCCTGCTCGCTTCCGGCGCCGCGCATGAGCTGGGGACGCCGCTCGCCACGCTGTCGGTGATCGTGAACGACTGGCGGCGGATGCCGGTGGTCAAGGGCGATCCCGACATGGCCGAGGACATCGCCGAGATGCAGAACCAGATCGACCGCTGCAAGGCCATCGTGTCGGGCATTCTGCTGTCCTCCGGCGAGGCGCGGGGGGAGGGGACGCTGCGCACCACCGTGACCGCCTTCCTCGACGAACTGGTGGAGGAATGGAAGGACAGCCGGTCCCCGGCCTGCGTCGATTACGACAACAGCGTCCGCTCGCGGGAGGGGATCATCTCCGACCTCGCGCTGAAGCAGGTGATCTTCAACGTCCTGGACAACGCGCTGGAGGTGTCTCCCGGCTGGGTCGGCATCGCCGCCGGACGGCAGGGGGACAGCCTCGTCCTGACCGTCAACGACGCCGGCCCCGGCTTCGAGGAGCGGATGCTGGCGGAATTCGGCAAACCCTACCGGTCGAGCAAGGGGCGCCCCGGCGGCGGGCTGGGCCTCTTCCTGGTGGTCAACGTGGTGCGCAAGCTGGGCGGCTCGGTCGCCGCGCGCAACCGCCCCGGCGGCGGCGCGTCCGTCACCATGACCCTGCCGCTCGCCGCCCTGTCCGCGGGAGAGAGCCATGGAGTCTGACCGTTCCCTCGTGCTGGTGGAGGACGACGCCGCCTTCGCCAAGGTCCTGCGCCGCTCCTTCGAGCGCCGGGGCTATCAGGTCTACTGGTGCGATAGCCTGGACGGACTGCGGGTTCTGTTGGAGACGGTGCCCTTCGCCTACGCGGTGGTGGACCTGAAGCTGGGCAACGGCTCCGGCCTGGAATGCGTGCGGGAACTGCACGCCAACGACCCGGAGACGCGGATCGTCGTCCTGACTGGCTTCGCCAGCATCGCCACGGCGGTCGAGGCGATCAAGCTGGGCGCCTGCCATTATCTCGCCAAGCCGTCCAACACCGACGACATCGAGGCGGCGTTCGAGCGGACGGAGGGCGACCCCTCCATCGCGCTGGGTGCGCGGGCGACCTCGCTGAAGACGCTGGAGTGGGAGCGCATTCACGAAACCCTGGCGGAAACCGGCTTCAACATCTCCGAAACCGCTCGCCGCCTGGGCATGCACCGACGCACCCTGGCCCGCAAGCTGGAGAAGAAACAGGTGCCCTGAACCGGCTTTCCCCTGTCCAGTCGATCAAAGGATGCGCATGGCCGCTGGACAATGGCGGCCAGTCCGCCCATTTTTCACGGCCTGTTACAGTCGTGTGTCATACGCAGCAGCAAGGAGCAGTGTGAAGTGTCTCTTTCCACGTCGAGCAGCAGCCCCTCCGATCCCCGGACCGAGGCCCGCCGTCTTTTGACGGACGCCATCTCCACGTACCTCCAGTCGTGCAAGGATCTGGCTGCTGCGACCGAACGCGCGACCGAGACGAGCGGCAGCATCGACACCCAGGCCCGCCGCAAGGCTTACCAGACGCTGACCGAGTTGGGCGATCAGGTCCGTCTCGCGCAGCGCCGCCTCGTCACCGCGGCCAAGCAGGCCCGCCGGGTCATGCCGGTGGCCGAGATCGAGGAGGTCGCCAAGAAGCTGGACAAGCGCGACACCACGGAAAGCGCCGCCGTGCTGGTCAAGGCCGCCCTCGTCAACTGACGCCTGTTGGGGCATGGCTCGCCTGTTCGGCATAGACGAATCCGCCGGATTGGCGGGAATCGCCGACTTTTTGCGGGTCACAGCGTCGCGCCCGGTCGATTCCGATCGGGAGCATCTTGCGCGCCGCGGCCCGTCAGGGTAGGTCAGAGGCGCCTGGAGCCCTGGAACATGCTGGGGTTCCGCCACGAACAAGGGGAATTTGGGAATGACGAAGGCCGATCTCATCGACGCGATCGCCGGCAAGCTGGGCGGCACGAAGGCCGACGCCGGCAAGGCGCTGGACGCGGTTCTGGAGAGCCTGCAGGACGCGCTGGTCAAGGGGGAGACGGTCAAGCTGCCGGGCTTCGGCCAGTTCGAGATCGCCGAGCGCGGTGAGCGCACGGGCCGCAACCCGCAGACCGGTGCGGAGATCAAGATCGCCGCCTCCAAGGCGCCGAAGTTCTCCGCTGGCAAGGCTCTCAAGGACGCCGTCAACGGCAAGGCCGAGTAAGGCGCCGGCCCATCCCTCTCCCGCCCCGGGAGAGGGATGGACCCGTTGCGCGGACACCCTCTCCCTCCCCGGGAGAGGGGATTTCACCACCCGCTCAATGCGGGTTCGCCGGTCCCGGCGTGGCGTCGGCCAGCCAGCGGCCGAGCGGGTCGTCCGTTTCGCCGCCCGTATCGTTTGACGCCTCGCTCCAGCCCGGCGGCACGCCGTCCATGTTCGGCAGGCGGTGGGCGATGCCCTTGTGGCAATCAATGCAGGTGCGCTGCCCGCTGAACAGATATTGCTGATGGATGCGCGCCGCCCGCGCCCCCTGCTTGGTGATGTCCATCGATTCAGCGCTGTGGCAGTTGCGGCATTCCAGGGAATTGTTGGCCTTCAGCCGCGCCCATTCATGCTCGGCCAGCTCGCGACGCTTCTCCACGAACTTGTCGCGTGTGCTGATGGTGCCGAAGATCTTGCCCCAGACCTCCTTTGACGCCTGCATCTTGCGGGCGATCTTGTCGGTCCAGTTGTGGGGGACGTGGCAGTCCGGGCAGGTCGCCCGCACGCCGGAGCGGTTGGTGAAGTGGATGGTGGTCTTCAACTCCTCGAACACGTTGTCCCGCATCTCGTGGCAACTCGTGCAGAACTTCTCGGTGTTGGTGACCTCCAGGGCGGTGTTGAAGCCGCCCCAGAACATCACGCCGGCCAGGAAGCCGCCCAGCGTCAGGAAGCCCAGGCTGAGGTAACGGCTCGGCCCCGCGATGATCCGCCAGGGCCGCAGCAGGAAATCGGGCAGCTTCATCGCCGGTCACCCCCGTCCGACGGGCGGCTGATGAGGCTGTCCATGTCCCTGAAGGTGTTCGGGACGATGGGTTGCGCCACGGTCTGGGGAACGTGGCACTGCGTGCAGAAGTAGCGGCGCGGCGCCACGGCGCCCAGGGTCTGGCCTTCGCGGTCGACGTAGTGGGTGATGCTGATCATCGGCGCCTGGGTGGCCCCGGTGAACTGCCGGCTGTGGCAGGTCAGGCACTGGTTGTTGTTCAGGCTGATCTGATAATCGCGGATGTTGTGCGGGATGACCGGCGGCTGTTCCGGATAGTTGCGGGCGACCCGCCGGTCGTCGGTGACGTCGGCGGGGATCGGCGGGGCCGGGTCCTCGTCGGTGAACTGGATCGGCGGGCGGAAGGGCTCCCGGACCTGTCCGGTTCCCTGGGCGGCGAGCAGTGCCGGCACGAGGCAGGGCAAAGCCGCGGCCAGCGCGAGCATGAGATGGCGGCGCATGGTTGCGGTCCTCCCTCAGGCGGCCACGATCTTGACGGCGCACTTCTTGAAGTCCGTCTGCTTGCTGATCGGGTCGGTGGCGTCGAGCGTGCATTTGTTGATGAGGCGCGCCGAATCGAACCAGGGCACGAAGACGACCCCGCGCGGCGGCCGGTTGCGCCCGCGCGTCTCGACCCGCGTGCGCATCTCGCCGCGCCGCGACATCACCTTGACCTCTGACCCGCGGCGCAGGCCGCGGTCCTTCGCGTCGTCCGGGTGCATGTAGACCAGCGCCATGGGCATGGCCTTGTAGAGTTCGGGCACCCGCATGGTCATGGAGCCGGAGTGCCAGTGCTCCAGCACGCGGCCCGTGACCAGCCACAGGTCGAAGTCCTTATCCGGCGACTCTGCCGGGGGTTCGTAGGGGAAGGCGAACAGGTTGGCCTTGCCGTCCGGGTTTCCGTAGAAGCGCACCCCCTCGCCCTTCGGGACGTAGGGGTCGAGACCCTCCCGGTAGCGCCACTTCGTCTCCTTGCCTTCGACCACCGGCCAGCGCAGCCCGCGCACCTCGTGATAGGTGTCGAAGGGCGCCAGATCGTGGCCGTGGCCGCGCCCGAAGGCGGCATACTCCTCGAACAGGCCCTTCTGCACATAGAAGCCGAATGCCTTCGACTCCCGGTTCTCGTAGGCGGGGTTCGACTCCGACACGGGGAAGCGGTCCACATTGCCGTTGCGGAACAGCACGTCGAACAGGGTCTTGCCGCGGAAGTCGGGGTTGGCGTCGAGGATTTCCTTCGGCCACACCTCGTCGGTGGTGAAGCGCTTGGAGAACTCCATGAGCTGCCAGAGGTCCGACCGCGCCTCGCCCGGCGCGTTGACGAGCTGGTGCCAGAAATGGGTCCGCCGCTCGGCGTTGCCGTAGGCGCCCTCCTTCTCCACCCACATGGCGGCGGGCAGGATCAGGTCGGCGGCGGCGGCGGTCACCGTCGGGTAGGCGTCCGACACCACGATGAAATTGTCCGGGTTTCGGTAGCCGGGATAGGTCTCGTTGTCGCTGTTGGGCGCCGCCTGGAGGTTGTTGTTGACCATGATCCAGTAGGCGTTGAGCTTGCCGTCCTTCAGCATCCGGTCCTGGAGAACGGCGTGATAGCCGACTTTGTCGGGAAGCAGGCCCTTGGGGATCTTCCAGATCTCTTCGGTGTGGGAGCGGTGTTCGGGGTTGGTGACCACCATGTCGGCGGGCAATCGGTGGGCGAAGGTGCCGACCTCGCGCGCCGTGCCGCAGGCCGAGGGCTGACCGGTCAGCGAGAAGGGGCTGTTGCCGGGTTCGGAGATCTTGCCGGTCAGAAGATGCAGGTTGTAAACCATATGGTTCACCCACACGCCCCGGACGTGCTGGTTGAAGCCCATGGTCCACAGCGACATGACCTTGGTGTTGGGATCGGCGTACAACTCGGCGAGCGCCAGCAGCCGCTCCTTGGGGACCTTGCTCAGCTCCGACGCCTTCTCGACGGTGTAGTCGCTGACGAAGCGGGCGAATTCGTCGAAGCTCATGGGAGTGGAGACGGCGGCGTCCTTGGCGTGGAGCGCCCGCACCTCCAGCGGGTCGTCGGGCCGCAGCCCGTAGCCGATGTCCTTCTGGCCGAGGCGGAAGCTGCAATGCTTCTCGACGAACGCCTTGTTCACCCGCCCGGTCTGGATGATGTGGTTGGCGATGAAGTTCAGGATGGCCAGGTCGGTCCCCGGCTCGAAGATCATCGGAACGTCGGCCAGCTCGAAGCTGCGGTGTTCGAAGGTCGAGAGGACGGCCACCTTCACATGGTTGTGGGCCAGCCGCCGGTCGGTGATGCGCGTCCACAGGATGGGGTGCATCTCCGCCATGTTGGAGCCCCAGAGGACGAAGGCGTCGGCGTGCTCGAAATCGTCGTAACAGCCCATCGGCTCGTCCATGCCGAAGGTGCGGATGAAGGCCACGGCGGCCGACGCCATGCAGTGGCGGGCGTTGGGGTCGAGGTTGTTGGTGCGGAAGCCGGCGCGCATCAGCTTCGATGCGGCGTAGCCTTCCCAGATCGTCCATTGGCCGGACCCGAACATGCCGACGGCGTCCGGACCCTTCTCCTTCAGCACCCGCTTCCATTGGCGGGCCATCTCATCGAAGGCCTCGTCCCACGAGACCGGACGGAATTCCCCGTCCTTGTGGTATTTGCCGTCGCGCATGCGCAGCAGCGGCTGGGTCAGCCGGTCCTGCCCGTACATGATCTTGGACAGGAAATAGCCCTTCACGCAGTTCAGGCCGCGGTTGACCTCCGCCTGCATGTCGCCGTGGGTGGCGACGACGCGGTTGTCCTTGGTGGCGACCATGACGCTGCATCCGGTGCCGCAGAAGCGGCAGGGCGCCTTGGACCAGGTGAGTTGGGCGTCCTCGCCCGCCACCATCGACTGCTGGGCCATGGCGGGCAGGCTGATGCCCCCCGCCGTCGCGGCGGCCGCGACCGCCTGAGCCTTGATGAAATCCCGCCGGTCAAGCATGGGTTCCTCCCCCCTTTTTCTTGACGAATGTGAAATCTGGACGCGTCAGCGCCGCGCCGTATCGACCTCCTCCGCGGTCCGGGCTGCCATCGGCTCGGCGTGGTGGAAGACCATGACCGCCGACATCACGCCGGGCATCAGGTGGATCGCGGTCATGCGGTCGGCGATGCGGCCTTCGTGAGGGCCTTCCACGGTCACCACCATCCGGCCCCGCTCCTCAGCGTGGACCTCCACGTCGCCCAATGAGGCGACGGCGGCCCGCACATTGGGGCTGCGCTCGGGGCGCAGATGGACGAGGATCGAGGCAATGTGCCATTCCGCCGACGTGTCGGCTGGCCGGTCTCGGGCGTCAGGGTGCATGGGCGGTCTCCGGTCCGGGTTGCAACGTGACGGCGTCGGCGGGGCAGGCGGCCAAGCAGGCGCCGCAGCCAGTGCAGGAGTCGTCCTCAACCACGGGGACCGCCACGCCGCCGGGCGCCAAGGCGAAGCGGATGGCCGATTCCGGACAGGCGTCGCGGCAGCTTCGGCAGACGACGCGGTTCATGGCGAGGCAGGACGGTCCGATGCGCACGGCCAGCGTCCAAGGGCTGGCCGTGACACGGTCGAAGATCGGTTCGAGGCAGGAATCGGCACAGGCCGCGCAGAAACTGCACTCGCCCCGCCGGAAGTCGATCTCGGGAAAGCCGCCGTCCCCCCGGCGGATAATCCCCTCGGGGCAGGCGTCGGCGCAGGCACCGCAGCGGGTGCACAGGTCGGTGAAGCGGTCCGTCCGGGACCAGGGCGGGCGCACCGGCCCAGGCTCCGCCCGCCGCCGCCCGCGGAGAAAGCCTCGCCGCCCTAAATCGACCGTCTCATCGGCCATGGCGCCGCTCCCCTCAGACCGGGGGCGGACCGGGCGGACCCATGATGAGTTGCGACATCCAGACCAGGAAGCCGTAGCCGCCCACGACGGCGACCGACAGGATCGGCCAGATCACCACCGCCAGGACAAGGAACATGGCGATCTCCCGTCGTTTCGCGCCGGGATCGGGCAGAGGCTGGCTGGCGGCGGCGGCGCGGGACGGTAAGCGGGTTGGGTCTGGAGGCTGGTGGCGGCTCATGGGGGCTCCCGTTTTCGGCGGGCTGTGGCTTCTGTCGACGATCGAGAAAGCGGTCGAACGATCCAACAACAGGTTGAGCGCGGCTTCTGTTCCATGCCGCGGGCGCGTAACGGAAACGGCGCCGGCGGGGAGTGGCCATGGCTTTTATGGTAATTCGGGAAACGGACGATTCGAAGGGCAAACTTTTTTTGACGGTGCGGGGATTAAGTGGGCCGCCGGTCCGTAAACTGTATGAAGAGGGAATAAGGAGGTCGGACGGCCTTGGTGTGATTGGGGCTGACCGGATTGTTTATTTCCAATTCGTACAGGGCGCGCAGATGATCTCAACTAAGAGGTTGCCGGTGATCTGAAGTCCTGTAAGATTGGAACAGCCGTTCTTGGTGTAACGGCTTCTCCACTGTTGTGATCGTAAGTGAAGCGAACTCATTCAGAGGCCGCGCCTGCTTTGGCGCGGCCTTTTTTTTGTTATTTCGAAGTCATAGTACGAAAGTTTAGCGTCACCAATGCTGATTTTGCATAAGGCATACCTTCAACGATAGTTGCGACATGAGGGATTAATTGTGCTGTGATTCCTGAAACGGATGTTGTGTTCCGCTGATTGTGTGGTATACCAAGTACGAAATGCGGAACACCAAGCCTCTCCCAACGGTGGCGGTGGTGCTCCCGCCAAGACATGAAGGGCACGCAAGCCCCGAAGAAAGGCAATGCGACAACAACCATCGGCCCCGCCCGGCTGAGTTGAGTGTTCGATCACCGCATTGGGGAGGAAGAGTAATGAGTCAGTCCATCGCTGCACCGCCTGGCGGCTCGCAGGCGCCCATTTCCGAAGGCGCGCGTTGGATGCAGATCGTCGTCGGCATCGTCTGCATGGTGGCCGCGGCCAACATCCAGTATGCCTGGACGCTGTTCGTGCCGGAAATCCAGGCCACCCATGGCTGGACCCGCGCCTCGATCCAGACCGCCTTCACCGTCTTCGTCGTCGTCCAGACCTGGCTGACCCCCATCGAAGGCTACTTCATCGACCGTTACGGCCCCCGCGTCATCGTTGCCTTCGGCGGCGTGATGACCGGCCTCTCCTGGATCGTCGACAGCTACGCCGGCTCGCTCGGCATGCTCTATGTCGGTTCGGCCATCGGCGGCATCGGCGTCGGCTGCGTCTACGCCACCTGCGTCAACAGCGCCATCAAGTGGTTCCCGGACAAGCGCGGCCTCGCCGTCGGCCTGACCGCGGGCGGCTACGGCGCCGGCTCGGCCCTGACCATCCTGCCGATCGCCAACATGATCCATTCGTCCGGCTATCAGGCGACCTTCTTCTGGTTCGGCCTGCTGCAGGGTGCGATCATCATCGCCGCCGCCTTCTTCCTGCGCGCCCCGCAGAAGGATCAGGTCAAGGCCTCGACCAAGGTCCTGCAGTCCCGCCGCGACTACACGCTGAAGGAAGCGCTGCAGACGCCGGTGTTCTGGGTCATGATGGTCATGTTCATCTGCACCGTGTCGGGCGGTCTGATGGCGGTGGCCCAGCTCGGCGTGATCGCCCACGATCTGGGCGTGAAGGAAGCCCCGATCAGCCTGTTCGGCATCACCATGGCGGCTCTGCCCTTCGCGCTGATGCTCGACCGCGTGATGAACGGCATCTCCCGTCCGCTGTTCGGCTTCATCTCCGACCACATCGGCCGTGAAGCGACGATGTTCATCGCCTTCACCTTCGAAGGCATCGGCATCCTGATGCTCAGCCGCTTCGGCCACGACCCGATCATGTTCCTGATCCTGTCGGGCATGGTGTTCCTGGCCTGGGGCGAAGTGTACAGCCTGTTCAGCGCCACCTCGGCGGACACCTTCGGCACCAAGCACGCAGCGAAGATCTACGGCGTGCTGTACTGCGCCAAGGGCGTCGCGGCGCTGCTGGTCCCGCTGGGCAACCTGCTGATGGAAGCCACCGGCACCTGGGCGACCGTGCTCTACATCTGCGCCACCATGGACCTCATCGCGGCCTTCTGCGCCATCGCGGTCCTGCGGCCCATGTTGCGCCGGCACCATGCCCGGAACGCCGAACTCGCCGCCCAGCAGGGCAGGGGTCCGGTCACCGCGGCGGCCAGCCCGTAACCTCCGCTTC
The DNA here is from genome assembly GCF_001315015.1 of Azospirillum brasilense. Classification (NCBI taxonomy): domain Bacteria; kingdom Pseudomonadati; phylum Pseudomonadota; class Alphaproteobacteria; order Rhodospirillales; family Azospirillaceae; genus Azospirillum; species Azospirillum brasilense. The sequence continues at coordinate 48,204 of NZ_CP012916.1, forward strand.
AGCGGATCGACCGAAAGGGGGCCACGCATGTGGCCCCCTTTTCGGCGTTCCGGGCCGGCCTTGCGGACCGGATAGGAATGTGAGGCGTATCGTTGGAGGGGGCATGGGCAATCGACGGCGAGGGCAAGGCATGGCAAAGGACGACGGCAGCTTCCGGCTGGTGGTTGCCTGCTCCCTGGGTGGGGTGGCGGTCAGCGTGGCCCTCGGCTCGCTGCTGCTGTCGCGATGGACGCCCAGGACGGAGAACACGGTGGTCGAACGGGCGATCCACAACATGGACCGGGAGACCTGCGAGCGGGTGCTGCACTCCTTCACGCAGCCGCAGCCGGTCGGAACCCGCGTGCTGTGGCTGTGGGCGGAGGAATCGACGCCCGGCGTCTTCACCGGAGCGCCCTGGACATCGCGGGTGACCGGGCCGGGTGTGCAGACGGTGGCAGCCGGGGGCGGTGTGGGATCGGCGGCAGGCCGTTCCCCCCGTCCCTATGCCTTCGACCCGGCGTCCCAGGCGGCGCCGGACGCGGCGTGCTCCTTCCCGAACAATTCCCTGCACATCGTCTCGGTCGAGTACCCGCCCAAGCCGGACGCCGCTCCGGCCATCCGTAAGCCATAAAAAAGAAAAGGGCCGGCCGCGGGAAGCGGCCGGCCCTTTGAGCAGGCGGTAGCGCCGGATGGAAGCGCCGCCTTACTCCTCGCGGTTGCCCATGAGCTGGAGGAGCATCTGGAAGAGGTTGATGAAGTTGAGATAGAGCGAGAGGGCGCCCATGACGGCGAGCTTGGTGTTGCCCTCGTGCCCGTGGCCCTCGGCGTACTCCTCCTTGATGCGCTGGGTGTCGTAGGCGGTCAGGCCGGTGAAGATGACCACGCCGATGACCGAGATGGCGAACTGCAGCGCGCTGGAGCCGACGAAGATGTTGACCAGGCTGGCGATGACGATGCCGATCAGGCCCATCATCAGGAACGAGCCCATCTTCGACAGGTCGGCCTTGGTGGTGTAGCCCCACAGGCTCATCGCCGCGAACATCGCCGCGGTGATGAAGAACACCCGCGCCACGCTGGCCCCGGTGAAGACCAGGAAGATCGACGCCATCGACACGCCCATCACCGCGCAGAAGGCCCAGAACAGCCCCTGCAGCGCGCTGGCCGACATCGCATGGAAGCGGAAGGACAGCACCATGATGAAGGCCAGCGGCGCCAGCATCACCACCCACTTCAGCGGGGTCGTGAAGATCGGAACGTACAGCGCCGGCGTGCTCGCCACGAACAGCGCCACCATGCCCGTCACAGCCAGACCGAGCATCATGAAGTTGTAGACCCGCAGCATGTGCTTGCGCAGGCCCTCGTCGAACGCCGCGCCGTAGGCCGGCGCCGCGCTGCCGAATTGGTTGCCGTAGAAGGGTCCGCTCATTGTCTCACCATGTCCTTCGGATGCTATCGTTCGGATGCTTGTCGTTCAGTGCGTCTGCTTCAGAACCAGGCCATGCGGGCGTCGCGGGCATGGGCCAGGATTTCCTTTTCCGGCTGCTCGCCGCACAGCGCGTAGACCGTCGTCCCGACCTGCCAGTAGGCGACCGAGACGTTGCCGATCCGCTCCGCCTGGGGTTCGGTGACGGCGAAGCGGTCGACCTCGCTGGCGAACAGCGTGATCAACTGCGACCCGCCGTGGCGGTAGGCCGCCTGCACCGCGACCCCGCCGTCCCAGGCCACCGTGCGCAGCCCGTCCGGCGCCTGCCCGATGTCGAGCTGCGGGATCGGCACCGCGACCTCCGGGTTGGCGGGGGCGAGCCGGTTGACCAGGGATTGGGCGGCGTCGGCGAAGGGCTTGAAGTCGATCCCGCTGTGCAGCGCCTGCTGGTGGGTCTGCGCCGCGATGGTGATGTAGTGGGTGGCCGCGTGCGCCGTGGCGACGGGGTTGACCGACAGGGACGACACCGCGCTGTGCGCCGTCCAGCCGAGTCCGACGAGGCACAGAGCGGCCACCGCCCGCCGCCCGCGGCCCGAGCCGTTGGCGGCGCGCGCCCGTGCCCGGTTCATCAGCTCCGCCGCCGGGCGGCGCCACAGGGCGCCCCACTGCTTGCGCCGCGGCAGCGGCACGCCGGCGCCGACCACCGGCTGCGCCGCGGTGGGAACCGGGGAGGCAACCGGTTCGGGTGCGGCCATCTCCGGCTCTGCCTTCTCGACGGCCGGGCCGGCTATGAACAGGCGGATCTCGTCGCGCACCCGCATGTCGTGCATGACGCGGGCGGCCTCGTCCGGATTGGCCTCCAGGTAGGCTTCCACCTCGATGCGGCGCTGCGCGTCGAGTTCGCCGTCCACATAGGCGTTCAGGTCGATGTCGCTGATCGGTTCGTTCATCGTCATTTCACCACGCGCAACGGGGGGCGCTGGACCCGGTCTGATGGGGTTCGGTCGGACTGGTCTGACGCCGGCTGGCGCCCGCCGCCCGTCTTGGCCCGCAGCGCGTCGCGCGCACGGCCCAGGCGGGACATCAGGGTGCCCACGGGGATGCCCAGGCACTCCGCGGCGTCCCGGTAGGACATGCCGTCGAGCGCCACGAGCACCAGGGCCTCCCGCTGTTCGACCGGCAGGGTCATCAGGGCCGCGATGGTCTGGCCCAGATGGACGTGGCTCAACTGCGCGGGCGGGGAGCCTTCCTCCGCCATCGAGCTGAGTTCGCCGGTCGCCTGGCGTTCGGCCTGCTGGCGCCGCCAGCGGTCCACGAACGTGTTGTGGACGATGGCGAGCAGCCACTTGCGCAGGTCGCGCCCGTCCGTGAAGGACGACGCCCCCTCGATGGCCTTGACGAGTGCCTCCTGGACGAGGTCCTCCGCCTGATCGGGGTCGCGCATCAGGACCAGGGCGTAGCGCCTTAGAACGTCCAGATGCTGTCCCAACTCGTCTTTCATCACCGTCCCGGATTGGTTCTTCACACTCGGCATACGGATCATGCCGTGGCTTAATCCGCTCCGGGGGAAAAAATCGCCACGGGATTGGCTTGCGCGCGGACGCGGGGCGGAGTAGGTCAGAAGCGCCTGGAGCCCTGGAGAATGCTGGGGTTCCTCCATGAACAAGGGGAGTAGGGAATGACGAAGGCCGATCTCATCGACGCGATCGCCGGCAAGCTGGGCGGCACGAAGGCCGATGCCGGCAAGGCGCTGGACGCGGTTCTGGAGAGCCTGCAGGACGCGCTGGTCAAGGGGGAGACGGTCAAGCTGCCGGGCTTCGGCCAGTTCGAGATCGCCGAGCGCGGTGAGCGCACGGGCCGCAACCCGCAGACCGGTGCGGAGATCAAGATCGCCGCCTCCAAGGCGCCGAAGTTCTCCGCCGGCAAGGCCCTCAAGGACGCCGTCAACGGCAAGGCCGAGTAAGCCTTCCGCAAGGACGATCCTTGTATCGGATGAAGGGGCGGCGGCAACGCTGCCCCTTTTGTCTTTCCAAATTTCTTGGTGACATCATGAGCAGCAACAGCGTCTACCGCTGGATCAAGGTCGAAGGACGGTGGGAGCCGGCGCAGCAACTGGCCGATGGCTCCTACATGCCGATCGGCGACATCGTGCCGCTGCCCGCCCGCAGCGTGAAGGTCGGCCCGGTGATCGAGCCGCCGCCCCGCAACGCCGCTCCCAAGGACGACGTCGGCGAATAAGACTGACGCCCGGCTCTATCCGGCCGTTCCGTCCCCGTCGAGCATGGCGCGGACCGCGCCGATCGCCGCCTGGAAGCTGAAGGGCTTGTGCAGGACGCGCAGGCGGTCGGACTCCGGGTGCCAGAGGGCGCCGCTGTCGGCGGTCATGACGATCACCGGCAGGGTGGGCCGCCGCGCCCGCGTCCGGCGAATCAGCTCGTTGCCATCCATCACCGGCATGCGCAGGTCGGTCATCAGCAGCGACGCCGGGCCGCTTTCCAGCGCGGTGATGGCTTCCAACCCGTCGTGGGTCAGAGTGACGCGCAGGCCCTGGCCTTCCAGCGTGTCGGCAAGGGCCAGGGCTTCGAGGCGTTCATCCTCGGCGACGAGGATGTGGGGAGCGGACTCCATGGTTCGGCCTGACTGCAACGCAAAGGGAGTAAGGGGTACGTTGCGGTCGGCCGATTGGATTTCCCTTGATTGCCCAGGGTGATCAGGGTGCCTGGTTTCAGGCGCACTCGGCCAGCTCGGCCAGGGCTTCCGCGTCCAGCAGCTCGACCCGGCCGCCGTCCAGGATGCGGATCAGGCGCGAGGTCTTCAGCTTGGTGAAGCCGCGGGACACGGTCTCCGTGGTCAGCCCCAGATGGTCGGCGATGTCGCAACGGCTCATCGGCAGGGCGATGGCCCGGCCGGCACCGGCCCGGCGGCTCAGCGCCAGCAGGAAGCTGGCCAGCTTCTCCAGCGCCGACTTGCGGCCCAGCAGCAGCATCTGGTCCTGCGCCGCCACCAGCTCGGAGGTGGTGACCGACAGCAGCCGGCGGGCCAGGGCGGGCTGGGAGTCCAGCAGGGCGTCGAGCTGGCAGCGCGGGATGCGCTGGACGGTGGAGGCGGTGATCGCCTCGGCCGAGTAGAGGTAGCGGTCGGCGAAGGCCAGCCCGACCATGTCGCCGGCCTGGAGGAAGCCGATGATCTGGCGGCGCCCGTCCGGCAGCAGCTTGTAGAGGCGGATCATGCCGTCCACCACCCGGAAGACGGCGTCGGCGGCCTCGCCCTCGGCGAAGATGGACTGCTCGCGGTCAAACACCCGGAACTGGGCGATGGCGGCCAGCGGGTCGATGTCGTTGGCGGCGAAGCCGGCGGCGGGACGGGAGGGAGCGACACGCGGCATCGCCATCATAGCGGCCTGATGGCCGTGCGGAACGCGCGTCGGCTGGGCGGCGATGGCGGTGTGAGCGTGCATGTCGGGCCCCTCGGCGTTCGTGGAAGCGGCCCGTCCCCGTGGGGCAACCGCTCGATGAGCCGAAGTTATGCGCTGCTGGGTACCCTGTGCAGTTCGGTCTTGTACCTAAGGGGCTTTGCGTACGTAAGACTACCTACGGGCCATTGCGGACCTTGGCAGGCGAGGGGCAACGACCTTCATCCCCCATGCACCAGCCGTTCGAACAGATCCTCCGATCCCATCTGCCCGCCCTTGAGCATCAGCTCGACGCCGTCGGTGGGCGGGTGCGCGCTGTGGGTCAGGCTGACCGTCACGCCGGGGCTGAGCGCCGTCCGGTAGGACAGGCCCCACAGGCCCAGCGCCTTCACCGCCTTGCTGGAAGTGTCGCCCCCGGCGATGCCCATGCGGCGCAGCGGCGCCGCGCGGGCGACCGAGGCCACGAAGTCCGCGGTCACGTCGGCGATGGCGGCGGACTGGCCGGTGTCGGGCGCCTCGCCCTCCGCCGGGGCGGTCCACACCAGCACGTTCCGCCCCTGGCCCAGCAGGCCGGCGATCTCGCTCCGCAGCCGCTCGCGGTAGGCGGGGTCGCGGCACAGGGCGCCCACGTCCGCCGGCATCCGGTGGAAGGAGGAGGCCGCGGCGATCTGCCGGCGGGTGACCGGCGACAGGCTGCCGGCCAGCACGAACACCGGTCCCTCCGCCGGGGCCAGCGGCGCGTCGCCGACCGTCTCGTCGCGCTCCCACTGGGTGGCCAGCGCCTGGACCAAGCCGCTCGGCCCGACCGCCAGAAGGGGGGAGCGCCGCGCCCGCTCCCAGATCAGCCGGCCGGCGGGCTCCAGATCCTCCACCCGGGCGATGTCCAGCAGGACGGCGGGTGCGCCGCCCGCCACCATCCGGTCGAGCTTTTCGTCGAGCGCGCCGGCATCCAGCCCGTAATCCGGGTAGTGCAGGGCGCCCATCCCCTCCAGCCCCTGCGCGGCGAGGTGGAGGCGCAGGTCGGCCTCGGGCATCGGGGTCACCGGATGGGCCTTCATCGTCGGGTGGCGGTCGATGCGGTGGACCGTCCCGCCGGTGCCCGCCGCGGCGAACAGCGTGCTGAACAGGCAGTAACGCCCGATGTTCGGCTGGCCGCCGACCACCGGCAGGAAGGGGTTGGGGAAGAAGGGCCGCAGGGCCGCCGCCGCCGCCGCGATGCTGCCCACCTGCGGTGCGCTGTCGAAGGTCGAGCAGCACTTGTAGTGCATCACCGGCACGCCGAGCCCGGCGAAGAAGCGCCCCACCGGCTCCAGCTCCGCCCGCAGGGCTTCCGGGGCCATGGTGCGCGACGCCCCGGCGATCCCCAGCGCGTCCAGCGGGCCGAGCCCGGCCAGCCGCTCCGCGTCGGGAATCTCCAGCAGCAGCAGCGCCCGCTGCCCGGCCTTCGCCAGCGTGGCCAGCGTGTCGGTGGCCCCGGTGAAGTCGTCCCCGTACCAGCCCAGCCGGGGCGGCGGGTGCGCCGCCGTCACTTGCCCGCCCCGAAGAACTCCAGGGCGCGCTTCAGCTCCGGCCGGGTCGCGGCGGCGTCGGGCAGGGCGACGCCCTCGCGCACCGCAGCCCAGGCTTGGCGGATGCTCGTCACGCCGGCGGCGGGGCCGTCCGGATGGGCCATGATGCCGCCGCCGGACATGAACAGCAGGTCGTCCGTCCCCACCGCGTCCCAGGTGACGGGCACGGTCCCCGCCCACTGGCCGGAGGAGAAGGCCGGCATCACCGCGTCGTCGCAGCCCTCGGCCAGCGGGGCGAGGCAGGACGTGGCGCCGTCGATCACCTCCGCGTCGGGCTGAGCGAACTTGCCCTGGAGGCCGTGGACGTGCATGTGGTCCACCCCGGCCAGCCGCCACAGCGTCTGGTAGGCGTCGAAGCCGATGCCCAGGCTGGGGTGGCGCGACAGGGCGCCGAAGCCGTTGCGGTGCCCGTGCAGCGCCAGCCCGCTGTGCCGGCGCAGCGTCTGCACGGCGGAGAAGCCGCACCAGTTCAGGCTGACCATCACGCAGCTTCCGCCTTCGCGCTCCACCAGATCGGCGTGGCGGCGCATGGCGTCCGTCTCGTCGCTGATGTTGAAGGCGACCATGACGTGCTTGCCGGTACGGTCCTGGTGGCGGCGCACCCGGTCCATCACCGCCGGCACGCGCTCGGCCAGCGGGGCGTGGACCGGGTCGGCGCAGATCTCGTCGTCCTTGATGAAGTCCAGCCCGGCGGCGCAGAGCGTGCCGACCAACTCGCCGGTCTCCTCCGCCGACAGGCCGAGGTTCGGCTTGATGATGGAGCCGACCAGCGCCCCATGCTCCACCCCGGTCAGCCGCCGGGTGCCGGCCACGCCGTGGCGCGGCGCGTCGAACTGTTTGCGGTAGGCGGCGGGCAGACGGACGGAGTCGAGCCGCAGGCCGGTGACCTCGCCCAGGTCGAACAGGTTGCCGGCCACCGTCGCGGCCAGCGTCGGCAGGTTGGCGCCGACGTTGCCGGTGGGGAAGCTGATGGTGACGCGGGCGCGCCGCCACGGTCCGGGCCGCTTCTGCCGCTCCAGCCAGGAATTCGGCAGGCTGGGGGAGGCGGCGGGCTCCAGCTCCTCCACCCGCTCCACCACGGCGCGGGCGCGGGCGCGCAGGTCGTCCGTCTCGCCGTGGACGCGGGTGAAGGTGCCGCAGGACTGCTCCCCTGCCATGACCTCCGCCACCTTGGCGGGGTCCAACGGGGTCTCGATCAGATAGGTCGCCTCGAAGCGGTCGGAGCGCATGGCGGGACTCACAGGCGGCTGAGGTCGGGGAAGGGCCGGACCGGATCGCGGCCATCCCAGTCGAGGGAGGCGTTGCGGATCAGGTCGAACATCTTGCCCTTCGGCCCGGCGACCTCCGACAGCTCGATCACCGTGCCGGGGTGATACTCGGTGTCGAAATAGACGAAGCGGCCCTTTTCGCCGACCTCGCCGCTCATCACCGGTTTGAAGCCCTGGCCGGTCAGCCGCTCCAAGTCGGCGTCGTAATTCTCGGTCCAGTAGGCGACGTGCTGGAGGCCGGTGCGGCCCGCCTTCAGGAAGTCGCGGTACATCGACGGCGCGTCGTTGCGGGTCTGGATCAGCTCCATCTGGAGCGGGCCGGAGTTCGCGAGCGCCACCGAGTTGTGAACCTCGTACCGCTCCCCGCGGTAGGTATAGTTCTTGATCGGAACCCGCTCGTTGTAGAACCACGGGCCGATGCCCAGGGTGCGGCTCCAGTAGTCCATGGCGGCCTCGATGTCGTCGACGACGTAGCCAGCCTGCCGGATCTGGCCGAAGAATCGGCTCATGAAGGAACTCCTGATTTTATCGTTATGGGGGGACCGGCAAGACTTCAGTAGGGAAGGAAGCCGGTGGAAATCCACGGAATGGCGGCGACCACGATCAGGCCCACGAGAAGGGCCGCGACGTAGCCCCAGATGTGCTTCAGGCCTTCGTCCGGGCTGACCTTGCTGATGGCGCAGGCGCCGTAGTAGCCGACGCCGAAGGGCGGGGCGAACAGGCCGATGCCCATGGCGAAGATCACGACCATCGCGTAATGCACCTCGTGCACCCCGGCGTCGCGGGCGATGGGGAACAGCAGCGGGCCGAACAGGACGATGGCGGGGATGCCCTCCAGAACGCTGCCCAGGATGATGAAGGCGACGATGGAGATGGCGAGGAAGCCGTAGCCGCCGCCGGGGATGTCGGCCATCCACAGGGCCAGAGCGCGGGAGAAGCCGGACTGCGTCAGGCCCCAGGCCATGGCGGTGGCGCAGCCGACGATGAAGATGATCGCCCCGGTCAGCGACGCCGTCTCGATCAGCATCGGCTTCAGCCGCGCCCAGTCGAACTGGCGGTAGACCAGCAGGCCCATGAGGGTGGAGTAGGCGATGCCGATGGTCGACACCTCGGTCGCCGTCGCCACCCCTTCCACCACCGCGGCGCGGATGACGAAGGGCAGCAGGATGGCCGGCAGGGCGGCCACGGCCAGACGGGCGATCTCCGACGCCGGCGGGCGGCGGATGTGGCTGAGGTCCTCATGGCGGTAGCGCCACCAGACGACGGCGCAGAGCGCCGCACCCAGCACCACGGCCGGCAGCAGGCCGCCTGCGAACAGCGCCGCGATGGACACGCCGGTGACCGAGCCGATGGTGATGAGGACGATGGAGGGCGGGATGGTCTCGGTCTGCGCGCCGGTCGCCGACAGCAGGGCAACGAGGTCACCGGGAGGGGCGCCGCGCTTCTTCATCTCCGGGAACAGCACCGGCGCGATGGCCGCCATGTCGGCGATCTTCGAGCCGGAGATGCCCGACACCAGATACATCGCGCCGATCAGCACGTAGGACAGGCCGCCGCGCACATGGCCGAGCAGGCTGGCGAGAAACTGGATCATGGCGCGGGCCATGCCGGTCATCTCGATCAGCAGGCCGAGGAAGACGAACAGCGGCACCGCCAGCAGGATCAGGTGCGACATGCCCTCGTCCAGCCGCCCGACCATGACGAGCAGCGGGGTCGAGGTGGTCAGCGCCAGATAGCCGAAGGTGGCCAGCGCGAAGGAGAAGGCGATGGGAACGCCGCCGAACACGCAGGCGGCGACCACGCCGACGAAGAAGATGACGAGGTTGGCCTGCCCCAGCGGCTTCAGCACCGGCCCGGCCAGCCAGAAGGCCACGGTCACCGCCGCGGTCAGCGCGACCGCCGCCAGGGTCAGCCGGAGGTTGCGCAGCCGCATCAGCCGGATCAGCGCCACCACGGCCATCAGCCCCAGCCCGGTCGGCAGGGCCGCCGCGCGCCAGGCGTTGCTGATCTCCAGCGCCGGGGTGACGATGAACTGCTCCTCCATGGCGTAGTCCAGGGCGGGGTGCAGGATCATCGCCAGGAAGGCAATGGGCGCCGTGATCGCCAGCGTCTCCAGCAAGGCGCGCGGCGTCGGGCCGACGCGGCTGACCAGACCGGTCATCCGCATGTGCTCGCCGCGGCGCAGCGCCACCACGGCGCCCAGCATGGACAGCCACAGGAAGAGGATCGAGGCCAGCTCGTCCGACCACACCAACGGCGCGTGGAAGACGTAGCGCGCCGTCACCCCGGCCAGCAGGATGACGATCTCGGCCAGAACGATGAGGGCGGCGGCACCCTCCACCGTCGCGGCGAGGCCGCGGTCCAGCCGATCGGTCCAGGAACCGCCGGACGCGGCCCCTGGCATGGCGCCGCCCTCGTCGAGCGCCGTCGCGTGGTGAGACAAAGCCGCACCCTCCCTTCCCGTGTTGTCCACAGCCGTCCCTTAGGCGAGCTTGCCGACGGCGCCTTCCAGCAGCGCCCAGGCCTCGTCGCCGAAGCGGCCCTTCCATTCGCCGTAGAAGCCGCTGTCGCGGAGCTTGGCGCGGAAGCTGTCGGGGGAGGGCTGGTTGAAGGTCAGGCCCTTGGACTGGAGGTCGGCCTGCACCGACTGGTTCAGCGCCTTGATGTCCTCGCGCTGCTGCACGCCGGCGTCGTTGATCGCGGTGGAGACGATCTTCTGCAGGTCGGGGGGCAGGCCGCGCCACGCGCGCCCGTTGGCGATGAACCAGAAGCCGTCCCAGATGTGGTTGGACAGGGCGCAGTATTTCTGCACCTCGTACAGCTTGGCGACCTGGATGATCGGCAGCGGATTCTCCTGCGCGTCGACGATGCGCGTCTGGAGCGAGGAATAGACCTCCGAGAACTGGAGGCTGGCCGGGGCGGCGGACAGCGACTTGAACATGGCGATGCTGAGCGGGCTGACCGGGACGCGGATCTTCAGCCCGTCCATGTCGGCGGCGGTCTGGATCGGCTTGGCCCCGCTGGTCATCTGGCGGAAGCCGTTGTCCCACATCTTTTCGAAGGCGTGCAGGCCGACCTTGGAGATGGCGCCGCGCACATGCTCGCCCAGCTTGCCGTCCATGGCGGACCAGACCTGACCGTAATCGGCGAAGGCGAAGCCGACGGCGTTGATGGCGGCCACCGGGACAAGCGTGGCGATGACCAGCGCCGACGGCGTGAAGAAGGTGATGCCGCCGCTGCGCACCTGCGACAGCATGTCGGTGTCGCCGCCGAGCTGGTTGTTCGGGAAGATCTGGATGTCGACGCGGCCGTTCGTCTCGCGGCGGATGCGCTCCGCCGCCTCGTGCGAGCGGACGTTCAGCGGGTGGGTCAGCGGCAGGTTGTTGCCGTACTTGAAGTCGAACTCGGCGGCGCGGGCGATGCGCGGCGCGCCGATCAGGGTGGCGGTGCCGGCCCCCGCGGCCAACCCGGCAACCATTCCGGCGGCCGGAGTGGCGGCCAACGCCTTGAGCATCTTGCGGCGCGAGAGCGGGTTCATGCTTTCCTCCCAGGAAACGTTGATGTAGTTTGATGTTCGACGGTGATTGTTGGTTGGACGGTATGTGCGCGAGTGGCCGGTGTCAAACGCGAATGATGATGTGATTTGATGGGATCGGAGGGTTTTGAGCCGTGATGCAGGATGATGCGGACGCCGTCGCCGCGCCCCCCGAACATTCCCGCGGGCTGCCGCGGATCGCCGACATCGCGCGGCTGTCCGGGGTTTCCACGGCCACCGTGGACCGCGTGCTGAACCACCGCCCCGGCGTGCGCCCGGCGACCGTGCAGCGCGTGATGAAGGCCGCCGCCGAGCTGGACTACATCCCGGAATCGGACCTCGGCGCGGCGCTGGGGCCGAAGCCGGTGAGGCTGGCCTTCCTGCTGCCCGACGGGACGAACCGCTACCTGACGCGGCTCGGCCAGCTCATCCGCCAGTCGGAGGCGGCGCTGGCCCCGCTGGGCATCCGCGCGCAGGTGGAGTTCATCAAGAGCTTCAACCCCGACCTGCTGGCGCGCAGCCTGCTCCAACACTGGCGCAAGGTCGACGGGGTCGCCTTCATGGCGCTGGAGCATCCGGCGGTGCGCGAAGCGGTGAACGAGCTGGCGGCGCGCAACGTGCCGACGGTGACGCTGATCTCCGACGTGCAGAATTGTCGAAGGGCCGCCTATGTCGGACTCGACAACCGGGCGGCGGGGCGCACCGCGGGCTATCTGTTCGCGCGCTTCCTCGGCGGGCGGGCGGGCAAGGTCGCGATGATTGCCGGCAGCCTCAGCTACCGCGCGCACGAGGACCGCGAGCTGGGATTCCTGAACGTCCTGAAGGAGATGGCCCCGGCCATCGAGGTGGTGGGGCTGCGCGAGGCCCACGACGACGAGGCCAAGAGCTACCGGCAGACGCGGACGCTGCTCAGCCACCACCCCGATCTCGCCGGCATCTACACCATCGGCGGCGGGGCGGAGGGCGTGGCTCGTGCGCTGAAGGAGGCGCGGCGGGAGCGCGAGGTCGTCTTCATCGGCCACGGCTTCACGCCGGAAACCCGTTCGCTGCTGATCGACGGCACGATGGAGGCGGTGATCACCCAGGACCCGCGCAGCGCCCTGATGAGCTGTGCCGCCGTCTTTGCCAACCTGCGCGCCGGTCGGGAGGCGATGCACGGCGTGGAGCCACCGCGCATCGAGGTCATCTTCAGGGAGAACCTGCCCCCCGCGGCTCCGCCGTGACCGGCTCGGCTTCGGCCTCCGCCTTGGTCAGGGGCGCCGGACGGCGGTCACGGACCACCACGACCAGCAGGACGGCGCAGACGATCAGCGCCAGCGCGGCGTAGGTGCGCAGTGGCGGGGTCTCGCCCAGCACGATAATGGCGCCGGTGACGCCGATCACCGGCACGATCAGGGAGCTGATCGATGCCTGCGCGACGCTCAGCCGCCGCACGATGGCGAACCACAGCAGATAGCCGCCGACCATCGCCACCAGCAGATGGAAGACCAGCGCCACCGCCACCCGCGGCTCCAGCGCCAGCGTCGGCGCGGGGTCCATCGCCAGCGCGAAGGGCAGAACCACCGGCAGGGAGATGGCGAACTGCCAGCCGGTGATGGCGTTCGGCCCCATGGTCCAGGCCGTCCGCTTGATGAGGACGTTGCCCAGCGCCCAGCTCATCGCACCGGTCAGCATGAAGGCCGGGCCGAGCGGCAGCGCACCCAGCCGCAGCAGGTCGGGGCCGAGCAGCACGGCCAGACCGGACAGCCCGCAGGCCAGTCCCATCCATTGGCGCGGCCCCGGACGCTCGCCCAGGATGGGGATGGCCAGCAGCATCGCCCAGGCCGGCATGGTGTAGGCAATGATGGCGGCGCCCGAGGTCGCCATGTTCATCTGCCCGAAGGCGGAGCAGATGTTGAAGCCGGCCATGCTGAGCAGGGCGACGGCCGCCAGCGGCAGGCGCTGCCCGCGCGGCACCGCGAGCGATTCCCCGCGCGACCGCGCGTAGGCGAACAGCACTGCCGCCCCGACGGCGAAGCCCAGGCTGCGCAGCGTCCAGGGCTGGATCTGGGTGAGGATGATCTTGACGGCGGGCCAGTTCAGACCCCAGCAGACGCTGATGAGGCCGACCAGCGACAGATCCAGCGCCCGAGCGCGGCTTATCATGGCATGGGATTCCGGGTGTGGGGTGGTCGTGTCTTGAAATCCCCTCTCCCCTCTGGGGAGAGGGTTAGGGTGAGGGGGTTGCGCGTGGCGGGACGTCCGGCAAAAGCGCACCCCCCTCACCGGCCCTGCGGGCCACCCTCTCCCCAGAGGGGAGAGGGTTCAATCGAGCGGAAACCCTGGTCAGAACTTCACCGCGTCGCCGCCCTTCAGGGACAGCATGGCGCGGGCCTCGTCCGGCGTCGCGACCTCAAGCGCCAGCCCCTCGATCAGGGTGCGGACCATGGCGACCTGCTCGGCGTTGGAGGTGGCGAGCCGGCCCGGACCGGCCCACAGATTGTCCTCCAGTCCGACGCGCACGTTGCCGCCCAGGGCCAGCGACTGCGTGGCGATGGGCATCTGGTTGCGCCCGGCGCCCAGCACCGACCACACATACTGGTCGCCGAACAGCCGGTCGGCGGTGCGCTTCATGTGCATCACGTCCTCCGGATGCGGGCCGATGCCGCCCAGGATGCCGAAAACCGACTGCACGAACAGCGGGGGCGTCACCAGCTTGCGGTCCAGGAAATGGGCCAGAGTGTAGAGGTGGGAGATGTCGTAGCACTCGAACTCGAAGCGCGTCCCGTTGCCGGAGCAGGTCTTCAGGATGTGCTCGATGTCCTTGAAGGTGTTCTTGAAGACGAGGTCGCGGCTGTTCTCCAGATAGGTGCGCTCCCAATCGTGCTGGAATTCGCTGAAGCGGTTCAGCATGGGGAACAGACCGAAATTCATCGAGCCCATGTTGAGCGACGCGACTTCCGGCTGGAACTGCGCGGCGGGGCGCAGCCGGTCCTCCACCGTCATGGCGGCGCTGCCGCCGGTGGTGATGTTCACCACGGCCTTCGTCGCCTGCTTGATGCGCGGCAGGAAGCGCTGGAACAGCTCCGGGTCCTGGGTCGGGCGGCCGGTCTGCGGGTCGCGGGCGTGCAGGTGGACGATGGCCGCCCCGGCCTCCACCGCGGCGATGGCCTCCGCCGCGATCTGGTCCGGAGTCACCGGCAGGTGCGGCGACATGCTGGGCGTGTGGATGGAGCCGGTGACCGCGCAGGTGATGATGACTTTGCGTGCGCTCTTCTTGGGCGTCGTCATGCTGTCCTCCCTCATCCCCCGCGCCCCTTGAGGGGGGCGGGGATGTTGTTGTTTATCAGATCACCGCTTCGATCAGGAAAGGGCCCTTGCGGGAAAAGGCGGCCGACAGCAGGCGATTGAAGCTTTCCGCGTCGGTGGCCTGTCCGCCCTCAACCCCCATGCCGCGGGCGAGCGCCACCCAGTCGAGGTCCGGACGGCCCAGCTCCGTGCAGTTGCGGGCGTTCGGCCCCATGTCCCGGAAGCCGAGGTTGCCCAGCTCCCATTGCAGGATGCCGTAGCGGCGGTTGGCGAAGATGATGGTCACCACGTCGGCCCGCTCGCGCGCCTGGCTCCACAGGGCCTGGAGCGTGTACATGCCGCTGCCGTCCGCCTGGACGGTCACCACCTTGCGGTCGGGGCAGGCAATGGCGGCACCCAGCGCCAGCGGCATGCCGATGCCGATGGCCCCGCCGGTGATGGTCAGCCAATCGTGCGGGCGCGCCCCGGCGCAGGCCGTGTAGACCATCGGGCTGGAGGAAATCCCCTCGTCCACCACGATGGCGCCCTCCGGCAGCAGGGCGGCCAGGGATTGGCCAACGCTGTCGGCGGTCAACGCGCCGGTCGCCGGAGCGGGCGGGGCGAGCGGCTGCGCCGGAACGGGCGTCCCGGCGGCGCCCACCGCCTCGACCAGCCAGCGCAGGGCGGCGAGGGCGTTCGCACCCGGCGGGGCGACGCTGTGGATGCGGCAATCCTCCGTGGCCAGACGGCTGGGCTTGTCGGGGTAGCCGAAGAAGCCGACCGGCTCGCCCGAGCCGATCAGAAGGATGTGCTTCGCCCCGGCCAGCGCGGCGATGCCGAGGTCGATGGGGTAGGGGAAGCGCTCCACCGTCACGCGGCCCGCCCCGCGCTCGATGCGGGTGGCCCCGGT
Organism: Azospirillum brasilense; assembly: GCF_001315015.1. NCBI lineage: Bacteria > Pseudomonadati > Pseudomonadota > Alphaproteobacteria > Rhodospirillales > Azospirillaceae > Azospirillum > Azospirillum brasilense. The sequence continues at coordinate 63,566 of NZ_CP012916.1, forward strand.
ATGGGCGTAGAGTTTGGCGCCGGTCGCGGCGGCGATCCGCCCGGCCAGGGCCAGCCCCTCCGCCCGCGTGGCGCGGCCGTTCAGCAGGACGACCACCCGTTCGCCGCTCCGCAGGGCGTCGGCAGCGGCGCGCAGGGCGTCGGCGTCCGGGGCGGCGGGAGCGGGCGGCTCGACGATGATCGGTTCCACCGCCGCCGTGTCGTCCCAGGAGGAGTCCGACGGCAGGATCAGGGTGGACACGCCGCAGGGCGGGGTCAGCGCGACGCGGATGGCCTCCGCCGTGTCGGCGGCGACCGAGGCGGCGTCCGGCACCGTGCGCACCCAGGCCGACATCGGCGTTGCCAAGCCCTCCACGTCCGAGGTCAGCGGCGCGTCGACGCCGCGGTGCCACGTCGCGTGGTCGCCGACGATGTTGACCATCGGCACGCAGGCGCGCCGGGCGTTGTGCAGGTTGGCGAGACCGTTCGCCAGCCCCGGCCCCAGATGCAGCAGCGTCGCCGCCGGGCGGTCGGTCATGCGGGCGTAGCCGTCCGCGGCCCCCGTCGCCACCCCTTCGAACAGGGTCGGGACGCAACGCGCGCCGGGCATGCTGTCGAAGGCGGCCAGCGCGTGCAGCTCCGACGTGCCGGGGTTGGCGAAGCAGGTGTCGACGCCGTTCGCCACCAGCGTCCGGACCAGAATTTCCGCGCCGATCATCGTGCCGCCTCCGCAAGCCCGCCCTCGAAACCATCCAGGAAGCTGGCGAGATTCACCGCCAGCGCGTCGCAATCGTAACCGCCCTCCTGCACGACCACAGTCGGCAGGCCGGCGCCAGCGATCTTGCGGCCGAGCGTGGCGAAGCCCGGCGTCGTCACTTTGAAGAAGGCCAGCGGGTCGCCGACGTAGGTGTCGAAGCCCAGCGACAGGACCAGGGCCTCCGGCCCGAAGGCGGCGATGTGGGTCAGCGCCCCGTCCACCGCGTCGAGGAAGGTGGACTCCTCGGTGCCCATGGGCAGGGGGATGTTGAGATTGCTCCCCAGACCGCGGCCCTTGCCGCGCTCGTGCGCGTAGCCGGCGAACCAGGGGTAGAAGTTGTTGGGGTCGCCGTGGATCGACACGACCAGCACATCGTCGCGCTCGTAGAAGATCGCCTGCGTGCCGTTGCCGTGATGGACGTCCACGTCGAAGACGGCGACGCGCGGCGCGCGGCCCCGCTGGGCCAGCACCGGCAGCATCGCCTGGGCGGCGACGGCGGCGTTGTTGATGTAGCAGAAGCCCCCGGCCATGTCGCGGGACGCGTGGTGCCCCGGCGGGCGGCACAGGGCGTAGGCCGCGCGCTCCCGACCGCTCGCCACCATCAGCGCCGCGTGGACCGCCGTGTCGGCGCCGCCGCAGACGGCCTCCCAGGTGCCGGCGCCGATCGGGCAGGCGGTGTCCGCCATGTGCCAGCCCGCCTGACCGACGATGCCGGTGGGATATTCGGCCATGTCGGTGTTGCGGTGGACGTTGGGGACGATGACCTCCGACGCGTCGGGCAGGGCCGACCAGCGGGCGTGGGCGGTTTCCAGGAAGCGCAGGTAATCGGCGGAATGGACCGCCGCGCGCGGGCCGGCGCCGTAGGACGGCGGTTCCTCCACCGTCGCGCCGCGCGCCCGCAGGGAGCCGACGAGCGCCTCCGCCCGTTCCGCCTTCTCCGGCGAGGGCTTCGGCTGGCCGCGCACCAGGAAGGTTGGCGGACGGTGGCGCAACTGGGCCTCGGCAAAGACGTAGCGCATGGACAGGCTCCCGGAATGAATGGATTCCCTCTCCCCTCAGGGGAGAGGGGGAAAAATGAACGTTACCCAGCCGTCGCCAGAACCGCGTCGGCCAGGACCGCGCAGCCGGACGCGGCGTGTTCGGGCTTGATGTTCTCCGCCTCGTTGTGGCTGAGGCCGTTCTCGCAGGGGATGAAGATCATCGCCGTCGGCACCTTGCGCGCGACATAGACCGCGTCATGGCCGGCCCCGGACACGATGTCGCGGTGGCTGAGGCCGCGCCGCTCCACCGAGCGGCGGACGTGGCCGACCAGCTCCGGCGCGAAGGGTGTGGTCGGGAAGGCCCAGAAGTCGGTCAGCTCCAAAGTCAGGCCGCGCTTGTCCGCGATGGCGGCCAGCCGCTCGCGCAGCAGCGCGTCCATGCGGGCCAGCGCGTCGGGGTCCGGGTTGCGCAGGTCGATGGTGAACCAGACGCGGCCCGGAATGACGTTGCGGGAGTCCGGATGGACCTGGACGCGCCCGATGGTCGAGCAGGCGTCGCCGCCGACCTCCAGCGCAATGGCCTCCACCGCCTCCATCATCACGGCCGCACCCGCCAGCGCGTCGCGGCGCAGGCGCATCGGCGTCGGCCCGGCGTGGGATTCGCGGCCGGTCACCGTCGCCTCGTACCAGCGTTGGCCCTGCGCGCCGGTCACCACGCCGATCTCGACGTCCTCGGCCTCCAGCACCGGGCCCTGCTCGATGTGCGCCTCGAAATAGGCGCCCATGGCGTGGCCGGTGACCGGGACCTCGCCCTTGTAGCCGATGCGCGCCAGCTCGTCGCCCAGGCGGACGCCGTCGGTGTCGCGGATGTCCAGCACATGGTCGAGCGTGAAGACGCCCATCGCCACGCCGGAGCCGAGCATCGGCGGGGAGAAGCGCGCGCCCTCCTCGTTGGTCCAGACGATCAGGTCGATGGGGGCGTCCGTCTCGATGCCCTGGTCGTTGAAGCTGCGGATGACCTCCAGCCCGGCCAGCACGCCGTAGATGCCGTCGAAGCGGCCGCCGGTCGGCTGGGTGTCCAGATGGCTGCCCATGCAGACGGCGGGGCGGTCGGGGTTGCGCCCCGGACGGCGGGCGAAGATGTTGCCCACCTCGTCCACCGTCACGGTGCAGCCGGCCTCTTCGCACCAGCGCACGAAGAGGTCGCGCCCTTCCTTGTCGAGGTCGGTCAGCGCCAGCCGGCACAGGCCGCCCTTCGGCGTCGCGCCGATCGTCGCGAGGTCCATCAGGGTCCGCCACAGGCGGTCGCCGTCGATGCGCAGGTCAGCCATGGTCCCTATCCCGATCCCAATTCCGAATTAGTGTTGAGTGTCGGCGCGAACCGCGGTCAGCAGCCCGGTCGCCGTGGGCAGGCTCAGCCCCGCCCGTTTTGCCAATTCCAGCGGCGCGTCCAGCACCGCCTCGATCTCCGCCCGCCGGCCCGCCGCCACGTCGGCGCGCAGCGCCGGGCGGATGCGGCCCGGATGCTGGGCCATGGTCCACACATCTTCGACTTTCGCCGTCGCCGGGTGGCCGAGCGCCACCGACAGGGCCAGCACCTCCTCCACCACCGCGGCGAAGGTCGGTTGCAGCGCGTCGTCGTGGGCGATCTCCTGTGCCGGCTTGCCGGTGGCGAGACCGAGCAGGCCGAAGGCGAAGGGCGCCAGCAGCGCCGTCCACACCTCCGCCCGGATGTCCGGCACGGCCAGCGCGTTGAAGCCGCCCGCCCCGAACAGGGCCGCCAGATCCTTTGCGCTCTCGTTCACGGCCACCGGGCCGAGGGCGAGACGCAGCCCGCCGAGATGGCGCAAGTAGCCGGGGGTCCGCCGCTCCACCGCCACGCGGGCGACGGCGCCGACGATGCGGTCCGCCGGGATGGCGTCCGACAGCAGCCCCTTCGGATCGACCGCCTTCAGGGGGCCTCCGAGAGACCCGTCCGCCGGGTACCACCAGGGGATGCCGCCAACCACCGGCACCAGCCGCGTCTTCGGCCCCAGCAGGGGAAGCAGCAGGTCCAGCACGTCGGTCAGCAGGGGGGAGGGCACCGCCAGCACCACCACGTCCTGCGGGCCGAGGGCCAGCGTGTCGTCGGTTACCTCGGGCCGCACCGTCACCGGACGGCCCGAGGGGCCTTCGACCGTCAGCCCGTCCCGCCGCAGCGTGTCGAGCGTCCGCCGCCGGGCGACCAGCGAGACCGGCAGCCCGGCGGCGGTCAGCCGCGCGGCGATCAGACCGCCGACCGCCCCGGCCCCGATGACGGCGACCTTCATGCCGGCTCCGTCAGGCGCTGCTGCGCAGGGCGGCCGACCGCCGCGTCACCGGAACCACGTCCTCCGGGATGGTCCAGCCCTTGCCGGGGATGGCGTCCAGCAGGGTGCGGGTGTAGCTGTGCTGCGGGTTGCCGAACACCTCCTTCGCCGGACCGATCTCGACGATGCGGCCCTTCTGCATGACCGCGATGGTGTCGCAGATCTGGGCGGCGATGCGCAGGTCGTGGGTGATGAACAGCATCGACAGGTTCAGCCGGTGCCGCAGGTCCTCCAGCAGGTCGAGCACCTGCGCCTGCACCGACACGTCGAGCGCCGATACCGGCTCGTCGGCGATCAGCAGCTTCGGCTCCAGCGCCAGGGCGCGGGCGATGGAGATGCGCTGGCGCTGCCCGCCCGAGAACTCGTGCGGGAAGCGCTCCGCCGCCGAGGCGTCGAGCCCGACGAGGGTCAGCAGCGCCTTCGCCTTGTCCAGCGCCTTGCGGCGGTCCTCGCCGAAGGCCACCGGCCCCTGGGTGATGATGTCGCCCACGGTGTGGCGCGGATTCAGCGAGGCGTAGGGGTCCTGGAAGACCATCTGCACGTGCCGCCGGTAGGGCCGGAAGGCCGGGCGCGACAGCGACAGCAGATCGACGCCCTCGAACAGGATCCTGCCCGAATCCGGCTTGATCAGGCCGACGATGGAGCGGCCCAGCGTCGACTTGCCGGAGCCGGACTCGCCGACCAGACCGACCGTCTCGCCCTGGTGGATGGTCAGCGACAGGTCGTCGCCCGCCACCACCTTGCGCCCCGGCGTGAAGAAGCCGCCGCCGAGGTGGAAGGTCTTGCACACCTTTTCCGCCGTCAGCACGGGCTGGCGCGCATGGGTGAAGTCCTCGCGGTGCTCGATCAGGTGCGGGACGGCGGCGATGAGCTGGCGGGTGTAGGGGTGCCGCGGGTGGTTCAGGACCTCCTCGGCGGTGCCGAGCTCGACGATCTGGCCGCGCTGCATCACCGCCACGCGGTGGGCGATCTCCGCCACCACGCCGAAGTCGTGGGTGATGAACATCACGCCCATGCGGCGCTTGGCCTGGATGTCCTGGATCAGCTCCAGGATCTGCTTCTGGGTGGTGACGTCGAGCGCGGTCGTCGGCTCGTCGGCGATCAGGATGTCCGGCTCGACCGCCAGAGCCATGGCGATCATCACGCGCTGGCGCTGGCCGCCCGACAGGCGGAACGGGTAGCTGCGGCGCAGATGGTCCGGCTCCGGCAGGCCGACCGAGGCGAGAAGCTCGACCACGCGCGCCCGGCGGGCGGCGCGGTCGAGCGTGGTGTGGTAGCGCAGGACCTCGTCGATCTGGTCGCCGACCCGCATCAGCGGGTTCAGCGCCGTCATCGGCTCCTGGAAGATCATGGCGATGCGGCCGCCGCGAAGCGCGCGCTGGTCGCGCTCCGGCAGGCTGAACACGTTGGTGCCCTGGTGGCGGATCTCGCCGGCGGACACCGTCACCGCCTTGGGCAGCAGGCCCAGCACGGCGTGCGCGGTCATCGACTTGCCCGACCCGGACTCGCCGACCACGCAGAGGATTTCGCCGGGTTCCAGCGTGAAGGTCAGGTCCTGGACCGCGTGCGGGCGGTCGGCGCCGCGCGGCAGGTCGATGGTCAGGTTGCGGACGTCGAGGAGAGGCGTCTCGGTCATCAGGAACGGCCCTTTCGCGCCAGCTTGGGATTCAGCGCGTCGTTCAGCCCTTCACCCACGAGGTTGAGGGCGAGCACGGTCAGGAGGATCGCGATGCCGGGGAAGAAGCTCATCCACCAGGCCTGACGGATCACCGTGCGGGCAGCGCCCACCATGTAGCCCCAGCTCATCAGGTTCGGATCGCCGAGCCCGAGGAAGGAGAGGGAGCTTTCCAGCAGGATCGCCGTCGCCACCATCAGCGAGGCCGACACGATGATCGGGGACAGGCTGTTGGGCAGGATCTGGCGCCAGATGATCGTCATGTTCGACTGGCCGGTGGTCACCGCGGCGTGCACGAACTCGCGGCTCCGCAGGCTCATGAACTCGCCGCGCGCCAGCCGCGCCAGCGGCGGCCAGGAGACGATGGCGATGGCCAGCACGATGGAGGTCAGCGACGGCGTGAAGATCGCCACCAGCACCACGGCCAGGACGAAGTTCGGGATGGTCTGGAACAGCTCGGTGAAGCGCATCACCAGATCGTCGACGCGCCCGCCGTAGAAGCCGGAGACGGCCCCCAGGAACACGCCGATCAGCACGGCGACGGCGGTCGAGGTCAGCCCGATCAGCAGCGACACCCGCGCCCCGTGGGCGATGCCCGCCGCGATGTCGCGGCCCAGCGTGTCGGAGCCGAGCAGCGCGTCGTCCGACAGCGGCGGCTGGAAGGGCATCGCGGTCATGTCCCACGGGCTGTCCGGGTACAGCACGTCGGCGAAGGCCGCCATCAGGACGATCAGCGTCAGGAAGGCCAGCCCGATCACCGCGCCCTTGTTGCGGGCGAAGGCGCCCCAGAAGCCGGACCCCTTGCGGGACGGCGTGATGGCCGCGGCGGTCATGGCGCCACCTCGATGCGCGGATCGACGAGGGAATAGATCAGGTCGGTCAGCAGGTTGAACACCACCACCACCACCGAGGTCAGAAGGAAGATGCCGAGCAGGACCTGATAGTCGCGCTGCAACACGGCCTCGAAGGCGAGGCGCCCGATGCCGGGGAGCGCGAAGACGGTCTCGATCAGGATGGAGCCGCCGATCAGGTGGCCCGCCTGGAACCCCGCCACCGTGATGACGGGCAGGATGGCGTTGCGCAGGATGTGCACCGACACGATGCGCCATTCCGGCAGGCCCTTGGCCCGCGCCGTCTTGACGAAGTCCATGTCGCGCACTTCCAGGATCGAGGCGCGGGTCAGCCGGGTGTAGACGGCCATGTAGAAGAGGCCGAGCGTGGTCACCGGCAGCACGAGGTGCTTCGCCTTGTCGAGGAAGGCCTCCCAGCCGGTGTAGCCGGCGCCGATGCTCTCCGTGCCGAAGGCGGGCAGCCAGCCGAGATTGACCGAGAAGAGAAGGATCAGCATCAGGCCGATCCAGAAGATCGGCGTCGCGTAGGCGGTCAGTCCGACCACGGTGATGGCGGTGTCCGACCAGGTTCCGGCGCGCATCGCCGCCAGCGTGCCGAGCGCGATGCCGCCCAGCAGGGCCAGCACGAAGGCGGTCAGCGTCAGCGACAGGGTGACGGGCAGGCGGTCCATCAGCAGGTCGAAGACGGGGCGCTGCTGGCGGTAGGAATAGCCGAGGTCGGCCTGCACCACCTTGGACATGTAGGTGCCGAGCTGCTCGTACAGGGGGCGGTCGAGGCCGAACTGCTGGCGGAGCTGTTCGACGAACTTGGCATCGGCGGCCCCGGCCTCGCCCGCCATCACCGCGGCGGGGTCGCCGGGTGCTGCGTGGACCAGGAAGAAGTTGAACACGGCGATCGCCAGAATGACGAAGACCGCCTTCACCAGCCTCTGTGAGATGAATAGGGCGATGCGGGGCATACTCTAAATCTCCCTCTCCCCTCCGGGGAGAGGGTCGGGGTGAGGGGGGTCGGCAATTGCCGAACTCTCCTTTGTCCCCACGACCCCCTCACCCTAACCCTCTCCCCAGAGGGGAGAGGGGACTGAGGGACGTTACTTCTTGACCATGTAGACGCTGTCGTAGCTCTCGTTCACGCCGATGGCGGTCGTGACGGCGTTCTTGAAGCGCTTGTCCACGAAGGTCGGGAACTCCATCTCCAGCAGCCAGGCGACCGGCACGTCCTCGACCAGGATCTTCTGGGCGGCGGAGTAGAGCTGCTGACGCTCCTCGTCCTTGTTGGTCTGGGCGGCCTGGGCGAACAGCTGGTCCACCTCGGGGTTGGAGTAGCCCATGGTGTTGGAGAACATCACGCCCTTGCGGATGTTGTCCGAGACGTAGGTGCGCGTGACGCCGAGCGCCGGGTCGCCGTACTGGTAGACGAAGTTGAAGCTCAGGTCGTAGTCCCAGTTGGACACGCGGTTGACCCAGCCGGCGGCGTCGGTGGTCTCCAGCGTCACGTCGACGCCGACGCGCTTCATCGCCTGCTTCACATACTCGCCCAGACGCGTCCAGGTCTCGCCATAGGGCATGACGAGCAGGCGCACCTTGGCGCGCGTGCCGTCGGCGCCCTTCTTGTAGCCGGCCTCCTCAAGCAGCGCCTCGGCCCTCTTCGGGTCGTAGTCGTACTTCCGGACGTTGGGCTCGTGGAAGCGGGTGACCGAGTTCACCGGGCCGGTGGCCGGGCGGCCGAGGCCGAACCAGATCTTGTCGCGGATGAACTTGCGGTCGATGGCGTGCATCATCGCCTGCCGGAAGCGCTTGTCGTCCAGCGGCTTGTTGCGCGTGTTGATTTCGATCCAGGACAGCGGCGCGAAGAACTCGTAGCCCTTGGTCGTCATCTCGACGTTGGGCAGGCCCTTCAGGCGCGGGACGTCGAAGGTCTCGATGTCGTTGAACTGGGTCTGCTGGACGGTGCCCTGCTCCACGGCGACGGCGCGCGAGGCGGCGTCGGGGATCACGCGGAAATAGATGTCGTCCAGATAGGGCTTGCCGGCCTTCCAGTACTCGTCGTTGCGGACGAGGTGGATGTAGGAGCCCTTGTTCCACTCCTTGAACTTGAAGGGGCCGGTGCCGATCGGGGTGGCGTTGGCCGGGTTGGCCTTGAAGTCGGTGCCTTCATAGATGTGCTTCGGCATCATCGGAGCCGATGACACCTCGAAGGCCTGAAGGAACGGGCCGAACGGCTCCTTCAGCGTGAACTGGACGGTGTAGTCGTCCAGCGCCTCGATCTTCTCGCACTTGGAGAAGGTGGCGCGGGCGCGCGGGTGGGTCTCCATCAGGAACTTGGAGGTGGAGAAGACCACGTCGTGGGCGGTGAAGGGCTTGCCGTCGTGCCACTTGGCGTTCTTCACCAGCTTGAAGGTGTAGACCTTGCCGTCGGGGGAGACTTCCCAGCTTTCCGCCAGTTCCGGCTGCGGCTTCAGGTCGAAGCTGAAGGTCAACAGGCCCTGGTAGATCTTGCCGGCGACCGTCTGCGTCGGACCCTGCTGGTTGAGGCCCAGCACCAGGATCGGCGGTTCCGGCTGGACGATGATGTTCATCGTACCGCCGCGCTCCTGCGCCGCGGCGACGCCGGGCATGGTCAGCGCCAGCGGCGCCGCCAGGGCGGCGGCCAGCGCCGCGGCGGTCAGGGTTTGACGAAAGTGACGCAAACGATTGCTCATGTCTGAAGCCCCCTTATTGTTTGGTTCTCTTCACGCGACCGTTATGGATCGATGGATTCGAGGCCGCACCAGTCGGCCATGAACAGGGCGAGCACGGCGGTCACCTTCGCCACGCTGTCGAGCGAGACGGACTCGTCGATGCCGTGGATGCGCTCCGCCTCCGGGCCGTAGCAGGTGGCCGGCGTGTCGCCGTAAAGCACGAAGTTGCGGACGTCGGTGGTGCAGGTCTGGGCCAGCTTCGGCGCCGGGGTCCCGAAGATCGACCGGTGCGCGGCGTCCAGCGCCTCCAGCATCGGGTGATCGGGGTCCAGCGTGCAGCCCTCGGCCTGGAAGCCGCGGAAGACGACGCGGGCGTCGATCCCCTTGAGGTCGGAGTCGCCGCGGCAGGCCTCGGCCACCGCGCGCTCGATCTCGGCGCTGACCTCGGCCGCGGCGCGGCCGGGCGGGAAGCCGAAGCGCAGCTCCATCCGGCAGCGGGTGGGGACGGAGGACGCCCATTCGCCGCCGTCGATGTGCCCGACGTTCAGGTTGTAGGGGTGGTGGTGGTGCCCGTAGGCGGGATGCCGCCCGTCCGGGTGGTTCCAGGCCGATTCCAGCGCCTTCAGATGCTTCAGCACGCGGAAGGCCGCCTCGATGGCGTTCAGCCCGGCGCCGGTGTCCAGCACATGGGCGGGGCGGCCGGTCACCTCCAGCTCGCAGCGGATCACGCCGATCTGGGCGATCTGGAGGGTGTGGTTGAAGGGCTCCGGGATCACCGCGGCGTCGGCCTTGTAGCCGCGGGCGACGCAGGCGAGCGCGCCGTTGCCGGTGCACTCCTCCTCGACCACCGACTGGAGGTAGACCGGGGCGGCGGGCTGGACGCCCAGGCTTTGCAGCGCCTTGAAGGCCATGACGTAGGCGACGATGCCGGCCTTCATGTCGCCGGCGCCGCGCCCGTAGAGGCGGCCGTCGCGGACCACCGGCTCGAAGGGCGGGGCGGACCACAGCTCCTCCGGACCGGTCGGCACCACGTCGATGTGGCCGTTCAGGATCAGCGACTTGCCGGTCGCGCGCCGCGGCGTGTGGACGCCGACGACGTTCTCGCGGCCTTCGTAGGAGATCAGGGAGGGGGACCAGCCGGGCTGGGCCTTCAGCGCCTCTTCGTCGATGGCGAAGCGGTCCACCTCCAGGCCCATGTCCCGGAAGATCCGTTCCATCAGATCCTGCGCCGGGCCTTCCTGCCCCAGCAGGCTGGGGCTCCGGACCAGATCGGACAGCAGGTGCACTCCATCCTCGCGCAGCGTCGCGACCGCGCCCAGGATCGCATCCCGGTCCACGGCTGCAATGCTCCGCCCACCCTCGTCGGATGCGGGCATGACGACTCCGTTCTTACCACTCCGCCGCGCAGTCGTCCTTATGGGTCGGCAAATCTCCGGAAAGAAACTGTGGCGATTTCGACTTTCGGACTAGGACCACCGGATTTGCCCGATTGGGCGAAGCCGGGGATCGACCGCTGACGACAGGCGTATTACAATTCAGCTTCTCATCCTCCGCCAAATCGATAATCCTCATTGCCGACATAAGCAGGATTTATGGCGATGGGTTTTCCCCCGATGACGGCGCGCGATCTGGAACGGCTGGGCCACCAGCTGGACTGGAACCTGTTGCGCACCTTCATGGTGATCGTGCAGGAGCAGGGGCTGACCCGCGCGGCGCAGCGCCTGGGGCTGACCCAGCCGGCGGTGTCCCAGGCCCTGAAGCGGCTGGAGGACCAGATGGGCCGCAGCCTGATCGAGCGCGGACAGGGCCGCTTCCGGGTGACCGAGGCAGGCGAGATCATCTACGCCGAGGTGCTGGAGATCTACGGCAACATCTCCCGCTTCGCCGTTCTGATGCGCGACATCCGCGAGGAGATTTCCGGCCACATCCGAATCCTGCTGGCCAGCCGGATCCAGTCGCTGCTGTTCGACGCCCTGCTGGAACGCTTCCACGCCACCCACCCACAGGTGACCTTCCGGCTGGACGTGATGGCGAGCGCCGACGTCCACATGGCGATCCAGCAGAAGACCGGCTCGCTCGGCCTCTGCCTGATGCGGGAGCCGCCGCCGCTGGTCGAGCACGCGCTGTTCGCCCGGCAGATCTACCGCCTGTATTGCGGGCCGCGGCACCATCTGTTCGGACGCACCGGCCTGACGCTCAGCGATCTGCGCAGCGAGGGGTTCGTCTCCTTCACCTCCGACCAGATCGGCGGGGTGCTGTCGCCGCTGGCCGTCTTCCGCGCGCAGGAGGGGATCGAGAGCCGGATCGTCGGCGCCTCGGTCAATCTGGACGAGGTGCGGCGGATGATCTCCGTCGGGCTGGGCATCGGGCCGCTGCCGCGCCATGTGGCGGAGCGCGACGTGCGCGATGGGCTGCTCTGGCCGCTGCCGCCGGAGGAAGGGGTGGCGCCGGTGGACATCCATCTGCTGTGGAACCCCGCCGCCAAGATGAACCGGGCGGAACGCGCCTTCATCGAGCATTGCCGCGCCGCCATCGCCGGGATTCCGCTCGACCTGCGGTTCGATCCGGCGGCGGTCAGCGAGTGGATCGACCGCCAGTTCGGCGGCGACTGATCCTTCCGCGTTTTCGATGCCCCGTTTCTGATGTCCCTAAGGGGCTCGTGCCGTCATCCAGCGGATGACGCGGCGCGGCGCCTGCGCGCCTGCAAGAGGCCGCAAGCAAAAATTCCCATTCTCTTCCCCGGTCTTTGATAGACAAAAGATTCCTTTTTGAAAAACAAAGACTTCCAAGAGTCTTTGCGAAAGATACCGGGAATCTCACAAAAATGCCCCGCCGGACGAGTCCTCCAAATTGGTAGTGGTGACATATGCCAAAGGGCGAAAACGCCGAAGAACTCATACCAGAAGACAACATCTTAAGAGAGCATTGACAAATGGCTAACCTGTACGGACCGAAGACGCTGACCGCCCCTGCTGGTGCGATCGTCATAGCACCCGGCGCCAACATCCAGTCCATCGTCAATGGCGCTCCCACTGGCGCGACCTTCTGGTTGCAGCCGGGCGAGTACCGTCTCCAGTCGATCACTCCCAAGGACAACCAGACCTTCATCGGGGCCGAGGGCGCCGTGCTGAACGGGTCGAAGCTGCTGACCGGCTTCACACAGGAGAGCGCAGGACGCTGGGTGATCGGCGGGCAGACCCAGCAGGGCGAGCGCCGCGCGACGGACGAGGCGACGCCCGGCGCGATGCGCGCCGGCTATCCGGAGACCGTCTATGTCGACGACAAGCCGCTGACGCCCGTTGACGCGCTGTCGAAGCTGAAGGCGGGAACCTTCTACTTCGACTACAACGCCGACAAGATCTATCTGGGCGACAACCCGGCGGGGCACAAGGTGGAGGCAGGGACGACCGCCCACGCCTTCGGCGGCGCCGCTAAGGGCGTGACGGTGAAGAACCTCGTCATCGAGAAATACACCCCGCCGGCGCAGGAAGGCGCCATCCAGGGCGACGCCAACTGGACCATCCAGGACAACGAGCTGCGGCTGAACTACGCGGTCGGCGCCACGGCCCAGGACGGCAGCAAGTTCATCGGCAATTACGTCCACGACAACGGCGAGATGGGCTTGGGCGGCGCCGGGGCCAAGATTCTGGTCGAAGGCAACGAGATCGCGCGCAACGGCGCCTGGTCGGGCATCGACGTGTTCTGGGAGGGCGGCGGCACCAAGTTCGCCTACACCACCGATCTGGTGGTCCGCGGCAACTATTCCCACGACAACACCGGTTTCGGCCTGTGGACCGACATCGACAATGTCAGGACGGTGTACGAGAACAACGTGCTCGTGAACAACAGCGGCGGCGGCATCACCCACGAGATCAGCTACGACGCCGTCATCCGCAACAACGTGATGGTCGGCAACGGCGCCAAGCCGCAGGCCGAGGGCTGGCTGTGGGGCGGGTCGATCCAGATCCAGAATTCGCAGAACGTCGAGGCCTACGGCAACAAGATCGACATCACCGGGGTCAAGGGCGCCAACAGCATCGTGATGATCCAGCAGGACCGCGGCGCCGGCGAGTTCGGGACCTGGAAAACGACCAACAACAAGATCCACGACAACATCATCGTCTCGAAGGACGGCAACGGCCAGTCGGGCGGCGTCGCCGATTACGACGAGGCCGGCATGCTGAACGGCGGCAACGTGTGGGACAACAACACCTACTACATGCCGGACGGCGACCGCTGGCGGTGGGGCGACTTCCCGGAAGGCGACAGCTGGTCCGCCTACATGAACGCGACCACGCAGGACGAGCATTCGACCCTGTCCCAGGCCTACCCCTCGACCGCCGGCTGGATGACGGTCACGCCCACCGCACCGACCAACCCGCCGGCCCCGACCCCGACCGACACCACGCCGCCCACGGTCAAGGTGAGCATCGCCGACAGCAGCGTGACCAAGGGTGAGGCGCCGCTCGTCACCTTCGCCTTCAGCGAGGCGGTGAAGGACTTCGCGCTGGCCGACACCACGGTGAAGGGCGGCACGCTCAGCGGCTTCAAGACGGTGGACGCCTCCACCTACACCGCCGTCTTCACGCCCTCGACCAACACGAAGATCACCGACGCCAACGTCGCGGTGAAAGCCGGCAGCTACACCGACCTTGCCGGCAACGCGGGTAAGGCGGGGGCCTCCACCGGCTTCGCGGTGGACACCACGACCACCGTTCCGACGACCCCCACGGCCAGCGTCACGACGATCAAGGTCAACGCCTCCGGCGCCGCCGCTGGCGGGGTGAATGCGCATTTCAAGGTGCTGGTGGACGGCAAGGCCATCGGCGACGCCACGGTCGGCACGGCGGCCAAGGACTACAGCTTCACCACCAGCCTGACCGCCGGGCAACCGCACAAGGTGCAGATCCAGTATGACAACGACGGCTTTGTGAACGGGCAGGACCGCAACCTGTTCGTCAACAAGATCACCATCAACGGCACCGCCCACAACCCGACCGACAGCGTCGTCACCTACGACAAGGGCGCGCTGGACGGCAAGGACGTGGTCAAGGGCCAGTCGTCGATGTGGTGGGGCGGCACGCTGGTGGTCGACGCCCCGGCCAAGGAGTTCCCTGCGGGCGGCTCGCTGCCGCAGAGCGGTCCCAGCACGACGACGATCACCGTCAACGCCTCCGGCGCCGCGGCCGGCGGGGTGAACGCCCACTTTAACCTGCTGGTCGACGGCCAGAAGGTCGGTGAGGGCGTGGCCGGAACCTCGGCCAAGGACTACAGCTTCACCACCAGCCTGAGCGCCGATCAGGCGCACAAGGTGCAGATCCAGTACGACAACGATGCCGTGGTGAACGGCCAGGACCGCAGCCTGTTCGTCAACAAGGTCACGATCAACGGCAAGTCCGTCCTGCCCACCGACGGCATCGTCACCTATGACAAGGGCGCTCTGGACGGCAAGGACGTGGTCAAGGGCCAGGCCGGCCTGTGGTGGAACGGCACGCTGGTGGTGGACGCCGACAAGGGCTTCTTCCCTTCGGCCACCCCGGTCGGCGAGGCTACGGCGCTGGCGCTCGACGCCGGGACGGACAGCGTGTGGAGCCACGTCGCCACCCAGCAGGCGGCGGCCGCTCCGGTTGCCGTGGCCGACGCGACGGTCGCGGCGAACAGCCTGTACGGGGCCATGCCGGTCGAAGCCGGCTATGATCCGCTGTTTGACCACATCGACCCGTCGCTGCTGAGCCACGCGGCCTGACGCGACCGGAACGGCGAGGGGCGGTCCAACCGACGCTGGACCGCCCCCTGGCGGCTGTCGAAACCGGAAGACCGTTGCGGGCTTTACCACGGTCCCGGCGGGGTGACGCCGATCCGGCGCGGGTGGTTCAGCCGCGGCTCACCGGCGCCCGAGCATGCCGGGATATCGTTTCTCCTCATCGAGACGGCGGACCGATTGAACCTTGCTCCCCATGCCTGCGAACATGGGGGTGGCCGCGCCTCATTGGGGTCATTCATGTGCCGTTTGTGTTGCGCATCGCGCCGATGGGTCTCTCATGGGTAGGTGCATCACCATCATTCAAACTGGTTACGTGTCTTGGAAAGGCCGCTTTGATATCATCGGTTCGATAGACGGATTTTCCCGGTTCGATTGTGTGTCATTTGCCCGGTGCGGCTGGCGCAACCGCGTTAAGACGGCGCAGGGCGTGCAATGGCGGACAATCCCGACCGACACCTAGGGACGCTATCAACAGGCCATCCAGGAAACACGAATCGCCGGGTCCTGCGCGGGCGAGCGGTGGAGGGCGATCAGCCGCGCCCTTCACCGCGCTCGTTCCCCGATTCTGTGCGTGCACCGGCGGTTTCGAGCGCGAGGTGATGCTGATGAGCGACATGACGATTGACTTCAACCGCCCCACGTTGGCCGGCAACGAACTGGAATACATCCGCCAATCCCTGGAGCGGGCGCACCTCTCCGGAGACGGAGTGTTCACCAAACGCTGTCATGCGTGGCTGGAGCGGCGGCTCGGCGCACCGCAGGCCTTGATGACCCATTCCTGCACGGCTGCTTTGGAAATGGCCGCCCTTCTGACCGACGTCGGTCCGGGGGATGAGGTCATCATGCCCTCCTTCACCTTCGTGTCCACCGCGAACGCCTTCGTGCTGCGCGGAGCGACGCCGGTCTTCGTGGACATTCGGCCGGACACGCTGAACATCGACGAGCGCCTGATCGAGGCGGCGATCACGCCCCGCACCCGCGCCATCTGCGTGGTGCATTACGCCGGCGTCGCCTGCGACATGGACGCGATCGGCGCCATCGCCGCCCGGCATGGTCTGGCGGTGATCGAGGATGCCGCCCAGGCGCTGATGTCCGCATACCGCGGCCGTCCGCTCGGCACCTTCGGCGCCTTGTCGGCCTTCTCCTTCCACGAAACCAAGAACCTGATCTCCGGCGAGGGAGGGGCCCTGATCGTCAACGATCCGGCTCTGATCACGCGCGCCGAAATCATCCGGGAGAAGGGCACGAACCGCGCGCGCTTCCTCCGTGGAGAGGTCAACAAATACACCTGGGTGGACGTCGGATCGTCCTATCTTCCCTCCGACATGCTGGCGGCGTTTCTTCTCGCTCAGTTCGAGAATGCCGAGCGGCTGGACGAGGAGCGCCATGCCTTGTGGAACGTCTACCACGAGGCTCTGGCACCGTTGGAGGAACGCGGCCTGTTGCGCCGTCCGCAGATTCCGGCCGAGTGTCGGCACAACGCCCATCTGTATTACGTCCTGGCGCGCACGGCCGGTGAGCGCAATGGGTTGATCGCCCACCTTCGAACCAGCGGCATTCAGGCGCCGTTCCATTACGTGCCGCTGCACAGCGCGCCGGCCGGCCGGCGTTATTCCCGCGCTGCCGGGGAATTGTCCGTCACGACCGATCTCTCCGCCAGGCTGCTGCGTCTCCCGATGTGGTACGGGCTGGGTGCCGGAGCCGGGCAGGTGGTCGAAGCAGTACAGGACTTTTTCCGCACGGCCCATGCGAGGGCGGCGGCAACGGCGGGCCATGTGGCCTCAAAGGCGTTGGCGCGTCATCGGGCTTGGGTGCGAAGCGCGTCCGGCGAGGTATTGCCAGCGCCGCCCGCAACGCCGCCCGCAACGCCACATGGGGCGCCACCGGCCTGACCCTCTCCAGTCAACGCGAACGCGTTGATTGGAGAGGAGCGTTTCCAAACGGCTCTCACGCCGACGCCGACGCCGACGCCGACGCCGGCGTGTAGAGGTCGGGGGTGATGCGGCAGCTCGCGAAATCCTGGGCGCGCGCGTGGGCGGCGCGGCTCATGGCGCGCAGGCGCGGGCGGTCGCGGTCCAGGGTCACGATGGCATCGGCCAGTCCGTCGATCACCTCCGCCGCCGCCCGCCCGCGGCAGGGAACGGCGAAGCCGCAGGAGGAATCGATCATGATTCCCGACCCGCCGAGATCGAGGCAGATCACCGGCTGCGCGTTGGCCAGCGCCTCCATGATGACGTTGGCGGCGGAGTCGTGCAGGCTGGGGAACAGAAGCGCGTCGGAGCTTCGCAGCACCTCCATATAGTCGGGCTGCGACAGCCATTCGACGAAGTCGACTTGGTCGGCGATGCCCAGCCGGTCGGCGAGAGTCTTCCACTCCTCCGACTGCGGACCGCTGCCGATCATCTGAAGCCGTGCCCGCGCCCCCTTCTCCAGCGCCCTGGCCAGCGCCGCCAGCGCGTAGTGGCCACCCTTCCAGTAGAGGAAGCGGCCCGAGAAGCGCAGCTTCAGCGGCGCTCCGGCATCGCCGCCGGTTTCAGCCTTCATCGGCACGAAGCGGTCGGGCGGCAGGGAGCAGCCGAAATGCTGGCGCGCCTTGTGGCGGTCCCCGGCGGGCAGGACGTGGCGGCTCTCATGGGTCTTCACATAAATCAGATTGTAGCGCCGGTAGGTCAGGCGCAGGAAGGGGTCGATGCGCGTCATGGCGATGGCGGCGTCGCGGACCAGCTCTGTTGCGACGGCCTTCCAGCCCAGCGGGCGGATCAGCGGCCAGGGTGCCCGCTCGCCGCCGCCGACCGGACCGATCACCGACAGGG
Source organism: Azospirillum brasilense (assembly GCF_001315015.1). Lineage (NCBI taxonomy): Bacteria > Pseudomonadati > Pseudomonadota > Alphaproteobacteria > Rhodospirillales > Azospirillaceae > Azospirillum > Azospirillum brasilense. The sequence goes on from NZ_CP012916.1 coordinate 81,413, forward strand.
GCGCCAGCCCGCCGCAGAAGGCGGGAAAGCGGATGCCGCCGATGGTCACGTTGTGGATGACGTCGAAGGGCCGCCGGCGCACCAGCTCCTTCACCACCGCCCGGCAGCGCCATTGCCACGCGATGTAGGACAGTTGGAACCGCGTCTTGCTGTCGTGGTGCGCCATGGTGTCGGGGCGGTCGATGAACACGAAGTCGTCCGGTTCCAAGGCGGTTTCGCCGCGCTCGATCTTGCCCAGGATCTTCGGGCGCAGGCGCCCCTGGGTCACCACCGTCACGCGGCAGCCCGAGCGCTTCAACCCCTCGCTCCAGTTCCAGCCATTGGCGGATTCCGACCCGCTGTCCGGCTCGCAGGCGAAGGCCACCAGAAGAACGGACTTCCCGGAATTGGCGGATTCGCCGGTGAACGGCTCGCTCATCGTTCATCCTCCCTCAATCAATGCGGCAGCGGGGACCGGTTTTCGAGTTCGTTGCGGTAGATCAGCCCGGCGGCGATGCCGACGCCGAACAGGACCCAGAACCAGATGCCCAGCATCGGCCCCTCCAGCGTCACGTCGAAGGAGGCGTTGATGACGATGGACAGCCAGTAGCAGAAGAGGAAGACGAACAGCCGCGCCCAGGCGCGGTCGCCGTTGCGGCGGGCCAGCAGGAAGGCCCGCATCATGAAGACCGACCAGCTTCCCAGCAGCGCCGCCCACAGGACGAAGCCGGGCACCCCGGCGCGGGCGAGAATCGTCATGTGGGCGTTGTGCGGGCTGCGCAGCACCTGCCCGTCCTCGGCATCGACCACCTGGAACCCGTCGTCGTCGGCCAGATTGATGCCGAAGCCCTTGCCGTCCCAGAAATGGTCGCCTTGCACGGTGTAGCCGATGATTTTGTCCCACCACATGATGCGCCACTGCTTGGTGCCGTCGAGCGTGGCGGTGTCGGTGGTGCCCAGGATGCTCATCGCGTTGGTGACGAGCTGGTCGACCGACAGCTTCCGTGAGGACACCTCGATCTCCAGGTTCAGGACCAGCGCCACGATGACGGTCACCCCGGCGATGCCGAGCAGCGGGGCGAGTTGCCGGCTGCGCGGCACCAGGGCCAGCGCGATGGCCAGCGGCACGACAATGGCGAGCATCCCGCCGCGGCTGTGCGCGGCGACCAGCGCCATGCCGAACACCAGCATCGCCAGTTGCAGCGGGTTGAGGCGGCGGAAACCCAGCAGAACGAACAGGGCGACGCCCGCGAAATGCACGCCGACCTCGCCGGGGCGCAGGCTGATGAAGGGGACGCCGTAGCGCGGCCAAGTGGGGATCTGAGCGTTCAGAAGCTGGAACAGCGGGTAGATGATCGGCATCACCGTGACGAAGAACACCGCGAAGCCGCCATAGGCCAGGACGAGGCGGCGCAGCCGTTCCGGCTCGTCGTAGAGCAGGGCGATGACGACGAAGGCGAGCAGCCCGTACATCACGATCACGCTGTCGCGCAGCGCATCGAAGCTGTAGGTGCCGAAGAAGGGCAGCGTGCGTGCCATCACCCAGACGATCAGGATCGCCAGAAGCGTTCCCGGCAGGCTGGACACTGTGGCGAAGACCCCGCCGGTGCGCAGCATGACCAGCAGGCCGGAGAGCAGCAGCACCTCGCCGATGAACAGCGGCGGCGCCCCGATGTAGGCGAAGCCGCGCCCGGCCAGGGAATAGCCCAGCAGGACGAGCATCAGGAAGGTCAGGTAGTGGTCCGCGGCGCGGGTCCGGCTGCGCTTCGGCGTGGCGAGGACGGCGCTCATGACGGGCGTCCGTAGGCGGCGGCGCGCAGCCGCCCGGCGATCCGTCCCCAATCGCCGATCGCCACCACCATGCGGTGGGCGTTGGCCGCCATGCTCTGCCAAGCGCCGGGGCCGGTGCGCTCGGCCCGCATCAGCGCGTCGGCCACCGCCTCCGCCGTCAGGGCGGACACGCCGAAACCGGCGCCGTGGCCCTCCACATAGGGGACGAGGCCGGTCTCCCGCGTCACGATCAGCGGCAGGCCGGACAGGGCGGCCTCCAGGCAGCCGGTGGGCATCACGTCGAAGCGGGAGGTCAGGGCAAAGTAATGCCAGCCCGCCATCATCGCCGTTTTCTCCGCCCCGAAGATCGGGCCGTGGATGCGGATGTGGGTGCCGAGGCCGTGGGCGTTCGCACGCCGTTCCAGCTCGGTGCGGGCGGGGCCGGACCCGGCCAGTTCCAGCACCCCGCGCCCGCCGGCCCGGCGGTAGGCGGCGAAACCGTCAATCAGCAGGTCTACGCCCTTGTGTTCGATCTCGTAGCGCGCGCAATAGCCGAAGGTCGGCCGGCCGTTGTACGGTGCGGCTCTTGGGATCGGGGCGGGAAGGGCGCCGTGCCGCGCCGACCAGGCGGTGTTGGGCAGCAGGCGGACGGCGGTGGTGGGGGCCGCCCGGCGGACAATGGCGGCTTCCTCCTCGGTGATGGCGTGGACGAAGCGGGCGCGGGCGAAGGCCGGACCGTCGAATACGCGCAGCCACGCGGCGGGAAGGCGGCGGCGCACCCGGCCCGCGATGTCGTAGATGTGGGAGCATTGGCCGTGCAGCGTCACGCCATAGGCGACGCCGCGCCGGTGCAGCCCGCGGGCGAGCGCCGCGAACAGCGGCTTCACCGCGCCATGGATGTGCACCACTGTGTCCGGTCCCGCGCCCTCCAGCAGGCGGTCCAGCGTCGCCTCCGCGATGGTCAGAGACCGTCCGGACAGCCGCGGCCCGCCGAGGGGGAAGCGCTGCGCCGGGCAGTCCGCCGGGATGCCGGTCAGGGCGCCCGGATCATCGGAGAACAGGCACAGCCGCGCGTCGTCGCCCATGGCCCGCTGCTCTGCGATCAAGCTGCGCACCACGTTGTGCAGCCCGTTCGCCGAGGAGGGATGGGCGATGGCCGGCTGGATCACGACGTGCCGGATGTCGAGCGGGCGCAGCCGGGACTCTTCCATGGGGAATGCGGCGCTGCCGTCAGCGGGCGACATGGGCGGTCCTCGTCTTGGAGAGGTAATAGTGGGCGGCGCCGACGCGCAGCAGGCTGGAGAACAGCAGGGCCATGCACACCCCGGCGACGCCGTACATCGCCGCCAGCGGACCGACCACCGCGAAGACCGCCAGCGTCCCGGTGACGTTCACCACCAGCGCGAACTGGCTGCGCTGCACGCCGTAGAAGTAGCTGCAGACCATCTCCGCCAGATAGCCGGCCAGCGCCCCGATGGAGAGCAGGCGCAGCGGCCATTCCTGGTCGGCGTAAGGCGACATGGCGCCATAGACGACGTTCAGCATCTGGTCGGGGAACAGCAGGCCGAGGCTGTAATAGACCAGCAGCGGCGCCGCCCCGATGACGACGTAGCCGCGGATCGCCAGCCACGCCTGCTCGTCGGGATGAAGCCCGCCCGTGTTGGACGACAGGGTGCTGCGGCCGCGTGCAGCGATCTGGGGAACGAGATTGCCCATGCCGATGATGATCGGGTTGGCGATGTTCACCAGATTGACCACCGCCTGGAACGCCGCGGTGGAGGCCATGCCGTCCATCGCCGCCATCAGCCAGACGAGGCTCTGCACCCGCAGCATCAGGAACAGGTTGTTGGCGAGCGCCCAATGCCCGATCGACCAGAAGCGGCGGACGACCGCCGGCAGGTCCGACAGGCCGCCGAAGCGCGGGCGCAGGATCGCGAAATGGACCACCGCCCCGGCCAGCGCCGGACCGGTCATGGCGATGAACACCCGCTCCAGCGTCAGATGGCCGCCGAGAGCCATCAGGTTCAGCACGGCGATCTGGCCCAGATAGGTAACGCTGTCGCCCCACAGCGCCTTGTCGTGCTTCAGCCCGGACATCAGCCCGCGCCGTCCGATCTCCTGCACCTGCCAGACGATGAAGTAGAGCACGGCGGGGCCGACCAGCTCCGGCATGCCGAGCCCATAGCCGACCAGCGCCACGATGCCGGACAGCGGCATGATCGTTCCGGCGGTCATGAGGACGGCGCGGCCGGCCAGCGTCCGGCGTTCGGCGCGGTCCAGCACCGCGCCTTCCACCGACAGCGGGTACTGGATCAGGCTGACATTGACGACCTGAAGGGCGAGCAGCACCGACAGGAAGAAGACGAAGGTCCCGTATTCCTCCGACGAAAAGGTCCGGGCGAGCTGGATGTTGATGGCGAACATGCCCAGGCTGACCACGCCCTGGTCGGCGAGGGTCCAGAAGCTGCGCACCAACGAGGCTGGAAGCGACGCCGGGATCATTCTCATGCGCTGCCGACCCGCGTCGTCTCGGTGGAGGCGGGCAGGGGATGCCGGTCCTCATTGGCAGGTCGTGCGGCGGCAGGGGCGGTGCGCGGCACGTCGCGGTAGGCCCAGCGCAGATAGTCCGCGGTCAGCGCCATCCCGTCCTCGAAGGTGAAGCGCGGCTCGTAGCCGAGCAGGCGCCGCGCCTTGGTCAGGTCGATGAGCGCCCTGGCTTGGTAGAGCGCCAGCTTCTGCGCATCGGGCAGCCAGAGCTGGTTGCGGCTGGCCTTCTTCTTGAGGAAGTAATGGACCATCACGAGGTGGCGCAGCCGTGGCGGCAGGCTGTCGAACCCGCCTTGGAGCAGCCGGCGGGCCGGGCGCCAGCGCACGATGATCTGGATGATCTTCTTGGGGTCCTGAACCACCATGGCGATGTCGCGCCGCAGGCTCTTCATCTCCTTGCGGATGGCCTCGGCGGGCTGGAAGCGCAGGCTGTCCACGCCCAGCGCCTCCTGAAAGCGCCCGAAGACGGCGGCCCAGGGCGGGGCGTCGGGGCCGGAAATCACGAAGCGCTCCCCGATGGCTTGCGGGCTGCGGGTCGCCGCGATCATCGCATCCACCAGATCGTCGATGTAGACGGCGTTGCACAGCCCGCTTTCCTGCGGCAGCACCACCGTGCCGCTCAGCAGCATCTCGGCGGGGGCGTTCGTCCAGGGCTTGCAGAAGGGGCCGTAGACGATGGAGGGTTGAAGCACCACCCCTGGCAGGCCGCGCGTGCGCGCCGCGTCGAGCACCATCGTCTCCAGGTCGAGCTTGTTCTGGACGTAGCTCCAGGTCCGGTCGCCGTCGCGCGTCTCCTCCGACAGCGGGCCGTCGGGCAGCGGCTCGTAGACCGAGAAGGTGCTGAGATGGACGAAGCTCTTCACCCCGTTGGCGAGGCTGGCGTCGATCAGCGCGTTCATCCCGTCGATGTTCTGGCGGCGCGACCGCACGTCGTAGGCGCAGTGGAAGACCCAGTCGGCACCGGCCACCGCCGTGCCGATGGCCTCGCGGTCCAGCAGGTCGGCGCGGATGATCTCCACCGGGAAGCGGGCCAGACGCACCGCCTGCGCGATGTCGCGGACGATGCAGCGGACCCGGGCGCCATGCTCCAGGCACAGCCGCTCGACCAGCCGCCCGCCGATGAAGCCGGCGGCGCCCGTCACCACCACAATCGGGCCGTCGGTGCGGGAAGCGGCGGCGGGTGCCGTCCCGTCCACCCAGGGCAGGGCCAGCGGCTTGCGGGTGGCGTAGCAACGCTCGATCAAGGCGGTGGAGGGCAGGGCGTCGCGCCCGCCGACGGCGGCCGGGCGCCCGTCGCGGATGGCATCGGCGAAATCCTTCAGCTCCGCCTGGAACAGGTCGCCGAAGATCTGCGGCGGGATGTGGTTGGCCGAGAAGCCGTCATGGACGAAATCGAGGATCTGCGGCACGTCCGACGCGATCTGGTTCTCGTAGAGATGGACCTCGACGCTGCCCTTGGTGCCGTAGACACGGATGGTGTTGCGCAGGGCGCGGGTGCGGCTCAGCTCCAGCGTTCCGGTGGCGCCGGACGCCATGGTCAGGGACAGCCGGCAGTCGGATTCCAGCCCGCCGTGGCTGTCGTCGCTGTAATCGACCTCCGCCGCCTCCCCGAACCACCACAGCAGCAGGTCCAGCGTGTGCGACCCGGTGTCCAGCAGCACGCCGCCGCCCGCCCCGTCGCGGCGCAGCATGGCCGGCGAGCTGATGCCCCAGTTGTAGACGAAGCCCTCCCGCGCCTCGAAGCGCAGGACCCGGCCGAGCTGGCCGGAGTCGATCAGCGCCTTCAGCCAGCGGACGCCGTTGACGTAGCGGCGCATCAGCCCGACCGCGAGCACCCGTTGACGCTCCTCCGCGGTTTGCACCATGCGCTCGGCGTCGGCCAGCGTGACGGCCAGCGGCTTTTCCATGAAGACGTGCTTCCCGGCCTCCAGCAGGCTCTGGCCGACCGGCGCATGGAACATCGGCGGGGCCGCCACCAGCGCCGCGTCGAAGCGGTCAGCCGCCTCCCGCCAGTCGGCCACGGCGACGGGGGCGCGGTTGCGGCCGAGCATGGCCTGCACCGCCTCCAGCCGCTCCGGCGAGGGATCGACGAGCACGCTCGGCCGCCAGCCCAGGCGGAGCAGCGCCGGCAACAGGTGATGGCTCACGATGCTGCCGCAGCCGATGATGGCGAGCCGCGGGAACTCGGCGTTGGTCATGGAATCCTCGCTTTTGGGATTGCCGTCGCGTGGGCGCCGTCCGTCGGCGCCGTCAATGCCGCGCGGGCGCGTGCAGGGCGTAGTAGTAGGCGTCGTCCTTGTGGCCGTACTTGACGTGCTTGGACGCGACGACCCGTGACAGCACGACGCCGCCGACCGCGCTGTCGACCGACTTCAGCTTGTTGAAACCGGCCGTCACGGTGTCGAGCGGGGTGTGCTGCCAGCGGACGACATAGATCACGCTGTCGGCCAGGAAGGAGAGGGCCAGCGCGTCGGAGAACAGCATCACCGGGGCAGAGTCGATCACCACCACGTCGTAGTTGTGGCGCGCCCATTGGATCAGGTCGCTCATCGCTTGGGAGCTGATGCGGTCGTGCGCGTCGGGGGTGCCGACGGCGTTGCCCAGGACGCCGAGGTTGGTGGTCTCCTGATGGATCAGGTCGTCGATTCCGACGCGGCCGTCCAGCAGGTCGGCGACGCTGCCCTGCGGCTGGTAGCCCAGCAGTTTCGCGATGGAGGGGCGGCGGAAGTCCGCGTCGATCAGCAGCGTGTTCAGCCCCAGCCCGGCCAGCGACCGCGCCAGATTGGCCGCCAGCACTGACTTGCCTTCCTTGGGAATGGAAGAGGTGACGAGCAGCACCTTGGGCGGCGTTCCCCGCTTGCGTGGCATGCAGGCCATGGTGCGCACCGTCTGGATCGCCTCGCGGAAGGCGCCGATCTCGCGGGCGCGGCGGCTGTCGGGGTGCAGCGGTAGGTTCCAGGTCGCTTCGTTGCGGGGAAGCGACGGGACCATGCCGAGGCAGGGTACGCCGGTCGCCCGCTCCACTTGGCTGGGCGTGCGAAGGCCGGAGCTGAGCCGCTCCAGCAGCAGCACCAGCGCCACCGCCAGCGCCGTGGAGCCGACCAGCCCGACGCCCAGCGACATGCGCAGCTGTGGAAAGGCCGGGCGGATCGGCGGCAGGGCCGGAGCACTGAGATGCGCGTCGAGAGCGCCGGTGTTCTTCAGCGCCATCGTCTGCTCGTAGCGTTCGGCGAGGCTGCGGTAGAGCGTGCGGTGCGCGTCGGCGGCGCGTTCCAGATCGCGGAGCTGGATGCCGGTCGCCTCGATGCCCTTCTGCTGCTCCTGCAGGTCGGCGATGCTCTTCAGCAGGGTGGCCTCGCGGATGCGCGCGACCTCCAGATCGGCGTCCAGACCCTTCTGGATCTTGCCGACCTCATCGCGGATGCGCGCCTTCAGTTCGCCGATGCCGCGGCGGAGATTTACGATCTCCTGATGCTTGTCGCCATAGACCTGCTGGAGTTCGGCCAGCCGGCGCTCCAGCATCGCCTCGGCCTCGCGCAGCTTCTGGATCAGCGGGGAGGCCAGCACCTCCGGGATCGCCGCGGCGTTGTTGGTGGCGGTCTGGTCGCGGGCCTGGCGCACGCGGGCCTCGGCCGCCGCCTTCTGCGCCTGCGCGGCGGTCAGCTGGGTGGCGATTTCGTTCATCTGCTGCTGGACCATGTTGCGCCCGTCCGGCGGCAACTCCAGCAGGCTGTTCTCCTTGCGGAAGTTGCGGATGGCCTCCTCGGCGCCGCGCACCGCCTCGCGCGCCTCGATGAGCCGCCCGCCGAGCCACTGGTTGACCCGCTCGGTGAGGTCGCGGTTCATCTCCGTCCGGTAGTCCAGATAGGCCTGGCCGAAGGCGTTGGCGATGGCGGCGGCTTTTGCGGGATCGACCGACGACGCCTCGATGATGATGGTGAAGGAGCGGTCGTCGTTGCGCGCCTCGATCCGCCGCAGCAGCGTGTCGATGGTCAGCAGGCGGGCCTGATCCGGGTCGCGGGCAACCGGCCCGTCGTCCGCGCGGAACAGGGCGGTTGCCTGCTGCACGATCCGGCGCAGCACGTCATTGCCTTCCGGCGGCAGCGCGCCGACGCCAGCCTTCGTGACCCGTTTCAGCCAGTGATCGTCCGCGCCGTCCGGCGCCTTGAGCGTCGGGTTGAACTCGGGGTCGTTGAGCAGGCCCAGCTTTTCCACGACCCGCTCCGCGAGCGCGCGCGAGCCGACGATGGACACCTCGCTGCGCACCGCCGGCGCCTCGGGCGTCAGATTGGACACCACCGACTTGAACTCCGCCAGCTCGACCCGCCGGGAATCGAGCTGCACCATCGCGGTGGCGCGGTACATCGGCTTCAGCGACTGCATGACGTAGGTGATGGTCGCCGTTCCCAGGAGGATGACGGTGAGCAGCAGCAGCTTGCGCCGCCACAGCACGGCCAGCGTGGCGAAGACGGTCGCCTCCTGGCGGCTGCGGACGTCGGAGGACTCCCCGGCGCCCGATTGCAGAAGACTGTCCGGAAGGACGCTGGCGTGCGCTTCGTGGCCTGGAAGCGTTCCGCCTTTGCCGATCGAAGAATTCACGTCGTCGCCCCTTTCGTCTTGCTGGCTGGCGGTCCGGCCCGGGATAGGCGTGGCGGATGGGTGCAAAGGACGCGCGGCGGCCTTTTGTTTTCTTTGGAGATAACCGAGAATTCGAGTGTCTTTTAAAGACCAGGTCCGAATGGACGAGCCAAATGGACAGTGGTGTTCCGCTGCTGAAACCGTTGCCGGACAGACTTCGATTATCGTGAATGGCGCTGCGCAACAATTGAAAAAAAGAAGGCCCATCCGTCGCTGTGCTTACGACGGCGACCGTCATAAATAATCATACCCGATACCCCATCCGCGTGTTTGACGGTCAACTCCGTGCCGGTCACAGTTTGCCGAGTGCAGCGGAGCCGGTTCAGGCTTCGGAACGCCGCAAAATTCCAGACATGACCATGCATTCCCGCCTAAAGGGCTGAGTAATAGCCCGCGTTTCGTGGCGGAGTGCTGCGCATCGGCGCTGGATTTTAAAACAATCGCGGAAGCGGCTTGGCGCAACATCTCCGCGATCTGCCGCATTCCGGTCGGATTTCCCCGGTCAACTCCATGGAGAGGCTCAATGACGTCCACGACTGAGCGCGTTCTTGTGACAGGCGGCGCCGGGTTCATCGGATCGCACCTGTGCGAGCGTCTTCTGGCCGCCGGAAAAGAGGTCCTGTGCGTTGACAACTATTTTACGGGAGCGCGTTCGAATATTGCGCATCTTCTCGACAACCCGAAGTTCGAGGCGGTGCGCCACGACATCACCTTCCCCCTCTATGTCGAGGTGGACGAGATCTACAACCTCGCTTGCCCGGCCTCGCCGGTGCACTACCAGTTCGACCCGGTGCAGACGACCAAGACCAGCGTGCACGGTGCCATCAACATGTTGGGGCTGGCCAAGCGGGTGAAGGCGACCATCCTCCAGGCATCGACCAGCGAGGTCTACGGCGACCCCTTCGTCCACCCGCAGCGGGAGGATTATTGGGGCAACGTGAATCCCATCGGTCCGCGCGCCTGCTACGACGAGGGCAAGCGCTGCGCCGAGACGCTGTTCTTCGACTACAACCGGCAGCACAAGGTCCCGATCAAAGTCGCGCGCATCTTCAACACCTATGGGCCGCGCATGAATCCGAACGACGGGCGCGTGGTGTCGAATTTCATCGTCCAGGCGCTCAAGGGCGATCCGATCACCATCTACGGCGACGGCTCGCAGACGCGGTCCTTCTGCTACGTTGACGACCTGGTCGAGGGGCTGCACCGGTTGATGGAGACGGACGGGACGGTGACCGGCCCGATCAACCTCGGCAATCCCGGCGAGTTCACGATTCTGGAGCTGGCGGAGACCGTCATCCGGATGACCGGATCGCGCTCCCGGGTCGAGCGGCATCCGCTGCCCCAGGACGATCCGCGGCAGCGCAAGCCGGACATCACCAAGGCCCACGCCTACCTGAAATGGATGCCGCACGTGCCGCTCGAAGAGGGGCTGGAGCGCACCATCGCCTATTTCGCCAAGACCTATTTCTGAGCGCGGCGACGCAGCCGGCAGCGCCGCCGCATCGCTGGGGTGCGGCGGCAGGGAATGGGCCAACAGGGAACGGCGGATGTTCGAACTCCCTTCACGAGACAGCTCGGCGAAGCCGGACTACGGCGCGCGCGTGGGGATGGCCTTCCAAGGCCCGCGCCCGGACTCCGTCTCGCCGGTCGCCGCGGCGGCCTCCGCCCCCGCCCTGCTGTGCGGGCTGGTGGCTGCGGACGCGCTGATGGTCGTCGGGACGGGGCTGGCGGCGGAGGGCATCGCCGCCCGCGTGCTGCGGGCCGCCCCCGCCGATCCAGCCCTGTTCGCGGGCGTCTTCAACGCTGCGGTCGGTCCGCTGGCGGTGCTGTCGCTGATATGTTTCTACAGCGCGGGCTGCTATCGCAACCTGCGTCCCAAGGCGGTGCGGCGGACCATCGGGTCGCACGCCGGGCCGCTGTTCGGGGCCTGGACGGCGGCCTTCCTGGTGCTTGTCCTCATGCTCGGCGTGACGGGGGACCTGAGGCGGCTGGACACGGCGGCGGCGGGGACGCTGTGGCTGTGGTACGGGCTCGGCCTGTTCGGGCTGACCGCGCTGCGCAGCCTGTTCCTCCGGCTGGCGCGCGACTGGAACTTGGCCGGCGGATTGCGGCAGCGGACCCTGCTGGTCGGCACCAACGATCTGGCGCTCGAATGGCTTGACCGGCTCCAGCGGACGGAGGGGGCGGGTTACCAAGTGGTCGGCGCGGTGTCCACCGCGGCGGACCGGCCGTCATCCGTGAACGCTCCACTCCTGGCCACCGCCCGGTTGGCCGGGGTGCCGGTGCTTGGAGGCGTGACCGGGCTGGTCGAACAGGTGCGCAAGAACCGCATCGACCTTGTTGTGGTGGCGCTGCCCTGGAGCGCCGAGGCCGAGATCACCGATATCCTGGAGCGGCTGCGCGTCCTCGCGGTGGACGTCCGCCTGCTGCCGCACCGGCTGATCGCCCGCACCGCCGGCCTGTCGGTCGACGCGACGGCGGGCGTTCCGCTGCTGGGCGTCATCCATCACCCGCTGGCCGGCTGGCGCGGTGTGCTGAAGCGGTCGGAGGACCTGCTGATCGGCGGCGCGGCACTGGCGGTTCTGGCGCCGGTGCTGTTGCTGGCCGCCGCTGCCATCAAGCTGGAAAGCCGCGGCCCGGTGCTGTTCCGCCAGAAGCGCTTCGGCTTCAACAACGAGGAATTCGAGATCTGGAAGTTCCGCACGATGCACACCGACCGCGGCGACCAGTCGGGCGCGCAGCGGACGGTGCGCAACGATCCGCGGGTGACGCGCGTCGGACGCTTCCTGCGCCGCACCAGCATCGACGAGCTTCCGCAGCTCTTCAACGTCCTGCGCGGCGACATGTCCATCGTCGGGCCGCGGCCCCATCCCGTCGCCATGAAGGCCGGAGACGTGCTGTACCACGAGGCGGTGGAGAACTACGCCTGCCGCCACCGCGTCCGCCCCGGAATCACCGGCTGGGCGCAGGTCAACGGGCTGCGCGGCGAGATCGACAACCTCCACACCGCCGCCCGCCGCGTCGAACACGACCTCTATTACGTCGACAACTGGTCCCTGGGGCTGGACGCCGAGATCATGGTGCGCACCGCCCTCCTCCTTTTCTGGGACCGCAACGCCTACTGACCAAAAAACCCCGGCTGAACCAACAAACAGACCGCAAAGGAGTTTGACGCCATGTCCGTCGCCCTTGTCACCGGTTCCTGCGGATTGATCGGGTCGGAGAGTTGCCTGCATTTCGGTGCGCTGGGAATGGACGTCGTCGGCATCGACAACGACATGCGGCGGACCTTCTTCGGCGACGAGGCCTCGACCGCGTGGCAGCGCCAGACCCTGGAGCAGACGCTGCGCCAGCGCTACCGCCACCACGCCATCGACATCCGCGACGCCGCGGCCATCGACGCGCTGTTCGAGCGGCACGGCTCCAGCATCTCCCTGATCATCCATACGGCGGCGCAACCGTCGCACGATTGGGCGGCGCGCGACCCGCAGATGGATTTCTCGGTGAACGCCAACGGCACGCTGAACCTGCTGGAGGCGGCGCGGCGGCATTGCCCGGACGCGGTGTTCATCTTCACCTCGACCAACAAGGTCTACGGCGACACGCCGAACCGCCTCCCGCTGATCGAGACGGAAACGCGCTACGAGATCGACCCGGCGCACCGCTACGCCGGCGGCATCGCCGAGGACATGTCGATCGACGCCACCCTGCACAGCCTGTTCGGTGCCTCCAAGGTGGCCGCCGACGTGCTGGTCCAGGAATACGGCCGCTATTTCGGCATGAGGACGGTGTGCTTCCGCGGCGGCTGCCTGACCGGGCCGAACCATTCGCCGACGCAGCTTCACGGCTTCCTGGCCTACCTGATGCGCTGCGCCGTCACCGGCACCCGCTACGACGTGATCGGCTACAAGGGCAAGCAGGTCCGCGACAACATCCACAGCAACGACCTGATCGCCGCCTTCCACGCCGTCTACGACGCGCCGCGCAGCGCCGAGGTCTACAACATCGGCGGCGGGCGGGCGAGCAACTGCTCCATCCTGGAGGCGGTGGCGCTGTGCGAGGAGATCACCGGGCGTCCGATGGATCTGGCGTTCAAGGAGGCCAACCGCATCGGCGACCACATCTGGTGGGTCAGCTCGCTCGACCGGTTCCGCTCCCATTACCCGTCCTGGGACATCCGGCACGACGTGCGGAACATCCTCACCGACATTCACGACAGCAATCGGCGCCGCTGGCGCGTGGAGGCCGTGGCATGATCGACCATGGGAAGAAGGAAGTCCTCGGCGTCTACGTCAACGCCGTCGATTACGAGGCCGGCGTGCACGCCATCGTCGACGCGGCGGAGCAGCAGAAGCCCTTCGCGGTCAGCGCGCTTGCCGTTCATGGGGTGATGACCGGGGCTCTCGACCCCGAGCACCGCTACCGCCTGAACGCCATCGACCTCGTGACGCCGGACGGCCAGCCGGTGCGCTGGGCGCTGAACCGGCTGCACGGCGCCGCCTTGCCGGACCGCGTCTACGGCCCGAACCTGATGCTGCGCACCTGCGCGGCGGCGGCGGCGAGGGGGCTGCCGATTTACCTCTACGGCGCCACGGCGGGGCTGCTCGACACGCTGATCACGGCGCTTAAGGAGCGCTTCCCCGGTCTGGTCATCGCCGGCGCCCGCCCGTCCGCCTTCCGCACCCTGAGCGCCGAGGAGCGCGCGGCGGTGGACCGCGAGATCATCGACTCCGGTGCCCGCATCGTCTTCGTCGGGCTGGGCTGCCCGCGCCAGGAGACCTGGGTCTACGAGCACAAGGCGGCGCTGTCGATGCCGCTGATCGCGGTCGGTGCCGCCTTCGACTTCATCGCCGGGAAACAGCCGCAGGCGCCGATGTGGATGCAGAACAACGGCCTGGAATGGCTGTTCCGGCTGTCCACCGAACCGCGGCGGCTGTGGCGGCGCTACGTCATGCTGAATCCGGCCTTCCTGTTCCTGCTCGCCTGCCAGGCGGTGCGGGTGCCGCTGGTCCGCAGCGGCCAGGCGCGCCGTCCGAAAGGAGAGCTTCGATTTGGCTAGGCGGTGACGGTTGTTTGGTGGTTGTCAAAGAGTAGTGCCGTTATTTAAAATGAAAACGCCTCCGATGCTGCGCTTCCATGCGCCGTTTTTAAAATGAAACGGCCTTGCATCGGCGGATTTTCCTGAACGACCTCGGAACAGCGTCCCGAGCCGCGACCGCTGCGGCCAGCGCTTCCATGACAGTCGAGGATTCCTGCGATGAGCCTGAAGATCCTGTCGGCGATCGTCGTGCCGCCGCATCTGGCGGTCAGCGGCGCCAGCAAGGCGGCGGAGAAGCTGAGCGTCGCGCTGCAGGCGCACGACCGCATCGACATCGCGAACATGGGCATGGCGAGCCGGGTCCCGATGGACCTGAGCAAGCCGGGCGAACGGATTGAGGTGCGGACCTCGAGCCCCTTCGCCGGACTCGATTCCGTCCTGCCCAACCGCGCGAAGACCCTGTTCTACCAGTCGAGCATACCGGCGCTGATCCGCCACGGCTCCTATGATCTGGTGCACATCCACAACCCGATCCCGGCGTTGGAGATGATGCGGGTGGCCCGCGCCTGCGTGGCGAAAGGCGTGCCCTACGTGGTGTCCACTCACGGCTTCGTGGAGATCGGCAACCCGGCGGCCTTCCGGCGCATGGACGCGGCGCGGCGGCTGGCCTGGGACCTGCTGATCGACCGCCCGGTCCGCTACGTCGTCCGCAACGCCGCAGCGATCTGCGCGATCTCGCCGGTCGATCTCCCCATCGTCCGCGGCTTCGGCTTCACCGGGGACGACATCGCCGTCATTCCCTACGGCGTGGACCGCCCGACCGACTGGGGCGCGCCGACCTCGGCGGACCAGGACATCCACCGCAAATTCGGCATCCCGGAGCGGGAGGAGGACGGCGGCCCCGTAACCGCCTTCTTCCTGGCCAACCACACGGCCAACAAGGGGCTGGGCGTGCTGCTCGACGCCTTCGTGGGGCTGTCGATGCCGTTCCGCCTGATCGTCGGCGGCGAGAAGCGTGACTTCGTCGATTGCGAAGCCTACCAGCGCCGCTGCGGGCCGGGCCAGACCATCCACCTCACCGGCAATCTGGTCGAGGCGGAGGTCGCCGCCATGTTCCGCCGCTCCGACCTGTTCGTCTTCCCGACCCTGGCCGACACCTTCCCCAACGTGATCCTGGAAGCGATGGCCTTCGGCGTTCCGGTGGTGGCGAGCCGGGTCGGCGGCATCCCCCATCAGGTCGACGACGGCTGCGCGGTGATCGTCGAGCCGGGCGACCCGCAGGCCCTGCGCACCGCCGTCGAGCAACTGGCCGCAGACCCGGAGCGGCGGGCGCGGATGGGCCGCCACGGCCGCCTGCGCGCCACCCAGCGCTTCGACTGGGCCGCCGCCGCCGCCGACACCCACCGGCTCTACGAGGCGGTGATCCGCCGCCCGGCGGGCGCCGCCGTCCTCAGGGCCGCCTGACCCACACCCCCTGCCCAACCGGTAAAAGCCGCAGCAATGGAGAAGACACCTATGGAAGGCAAGACGCTCGTGACCGGCGGGGCCGGCTTCGTCGGCTGCAATCTGGTCAAGAACCTTCTGGAGGATGGGCGCGACGTCGTCGTCCTGGACGCCCTGCTGCGGCCGGGCAGCGAGCGCAACGCGGCGTGGCTGCAGACCCTCAACGCCGGCTCCCGCCTGACCTTCATGAAGGCCGACGTGCGCGACTTCGCCGCCGTCAAATCCTGCATGGCCGGGGCGGAGGAGGTCTACCACCTCGCCGGGCAGGTCGCGGTGACCTCGTCGCTGGACGATCCGCGCACCGACTTCGACATCAACGCGCTCGGCACCTTCAACGTGCTGGAGGCGGCCCGCCGCATGAAGACTCCCCCGAAGGTGGTCTTCACCTCGACCAACAAGGTCTATGGCGGGTTGGAGCATGTGGCGGTGGAGCGGACCGGCAGCCGCTACCGCTTCGTCGATCGCCCGCTCGGCGTCTCGGAGGCGGAGCCGCTGGACTTCCATTCGCCCTACGGCTGCTCCAAGGGGGCGGCGGACCAGTATGTGCGCGACTACGCCCGCATCTACGACCTGCCGACCGTCGTCTTCCGGATGAGCTGCATCTACGGCCCGCGCCAGTTCGGCAACGAGGACCAGGGCTGGGTCGCGCATTTCATCATCTCGGCGCTGAGCGGGCGGCCCATCCATATCTACGGCGACGGCATGCAGGTGCGCGACGTGCTGTTCGTTGAGGATCTGGTGCGCGCGTTCCGCCTCGCCACCGAAAAGATCGAGGTCAGCCGCGGGCAGGTCTTCAACATCGGCGGCGGGCCGGAGAACACCATCTCGGTCTGGCGCGAGTTCGGGGAGATGCTGTCCACCCTGCGCGGCGCGCCGGTGGAGGCCGACTTCTCCGATTGGCGGCCGGGCGACCAGCCCTGCTACGTCAGCGACATCCGCAAGGCCGAGCAGATTCTCGGTTGGCGCCCGCAGGTGGACCGCGACACCGGCATCCGCCGCCTGTGGGACTGGGCGGAGCGCTACCTCGCGCAGAACGGCCTGCCCACGGACCAGACCCAGTTGGAACCGGGCCGCATCGCCCTCAGCGCGTAATCCCTTTCCCGTGCGGTGGAGGAATCTATGGACGTGCTTGTAACGGGCGGGGCCGGCTTTATCGGCTCCCACATCACGCACCGCCTCGTGTCGCTCGGCCACCGGGTGACGGTGATCGACAACGAGTCCACCGGGCTGCGCTCCAACGTGCCGGCGGAGGTGCGCTACATCCGCGGCGACGTCACCAACCCCGCCGACCTTGACCGGGCGTTCGAGGAGGTGCCCGACGCGGTGATTCACATCGCCGGGCAGGTGTCGATCATCCGCGCCTTCAGCAACCCGGTCGGCGACCTGCGCACCAACGTGGAGGGGACGGTGAACGTCCTTCAGCAGTGCGTGGAGCGCGGGGTGAAGCGCCTGCTCTACGCCAGCTCGATGAGCGCCTACGGCAACGCCGAGGTGGTGCCGACTCCGGAGGACACGCCCTGCTCCCCGGTGTCCTACTACGGGGTGACGAAATACGCGGGCGAGCGCTACGTGCATCTGACGGCGGCGCGGCCCGACCTGCCGGGCGCTTTGGCCGTCACCTCTTTCCGCATGTACAACGTCTACGGACCGCGGCAGGCGGTGGACAACCCCTACCAAGGGGTGCTGGGCATCTTCCTGGGCAACATCATCCGCGGCGAGCCGATCCGCATCTACGGCGACGGCAAGCAGACCCGCGACTTCGTCTTCATCGACGACGTGGTGGACGCCTGGGTCGGCGCGCTCGACAACCCGGCCAGCCACGGGAAGATCTTCAACCTCGGCAGCGGGCGGCAGACCAGCATCAGCGAACTGGCCGACCTCGCGCTGGGAGCGCTCGGCCGGACGCGGGCCGACCATCCCGTGCTCTACCACCCCGAACGTCCGGGCGAGCAGCGCAGCGTTCAGGCAGATGTGGCCTACGCCGGATCGGTGCTCGGCTGGACGCCGCGCACGCGGCTGGAGCAGGGGCTGGCGGAAACCGTGCGCTGGGCTTTGCGCGAGAACGGCCGTGAGAACGGGCTGGAAAGCGGTCCGGGAAATGGCATGGCGGAGCGCGCCGTGGCCTGACGGCCAATTTTCGAGCCGGCCAGGGATGGCTTCGGCAACGCCATCAAGCAACAGGAGTGGAATGATGCGGATCGCTGTTGTGGGGACCGGCTATGTCGGTCTCGTGTCCGGCGCCTGCTTTGCCGAATTCGGCATCGACGTGTGCTGTGTGGACAAGGACGAAACGAAAATCCGGCGCCTGAGGGGCGGCGAAATTCCCATCTACGAGCCCGGCCTCGACGTCCTTGTGGCGCGCAACATGGCGGCGGACCGTCTGTCCTTCACGTCGGACCTTGCGGTCGCCATGGAGGGGGCGGACGTGGTGCTGATCGCGGTCGGCACGCCCTCCCGTCCCGGCGACGGCGGGGCGGATCTGACCTACGTCCACGCGGCGGCGGCGGAGATCGCGCGGACCATGTCCCGCTACACCGTCATCGTGACCAAGTCGACGGTGCCGGTCGGCACCGGGCGCCAGATTGCCGCGCTGGTCCGCGACATCAACCCGCGCGCCGAGTTCGACGTGGTGTCCAACCCGGAATTCCTGCGCGAAGGTTCGGCCATCGGCGACTTCATGCAGCCCGACCGCGTGGTGATCGGCGCCGACTCCGAGCGGGCGCGGGCGGTGATGGACGCGCTCTACCAGCCGCTGATCCGCGCCGGGACGCCCTTCGTGCGCACCGGCATCGAGACGGCGGAGCTGACGAAATACTCGGCCAACGCCTTCCTGGCCTTCAAGATCACCTTCATCAACGAGGTGGCCGACCTGTGCGAGCGGGTGGGGGCCGACGTGCAGGACGTGGCTGCAGGCATGGGATTGGACGGGCGCATCGGGCGTCCGTTCCTGAACGCCGGGCCGGGCTTCGGCGGCTCCTGCTTCCCCAAGGACACCGAGGCGCTGGTGCGCACCGGGCGGCAGCATGGCGCGCCGGTCCGGCTGATCGAAACGGTGGTGGACGTGAACCGTGCGCGCAAGCGGCTGATGGCCGGGCGGATCCTCCAGGCTTGCGGATCCGACGCGGCGGGCAAGCGCATCGCCGTGTTGGGCATCACCTTCAAGCCCGACACCAACGACATGCGCGAGGCGGCGAGCTTGGAGATCATCCCGCTGCTTCAGGAGGCCGGGGCGACGGTTCACGTCTACGACCCTGCCGGCATGGAAGAAGGGCGCCACCTTTTGCCCGGCGTGGTCTGGCATGACGACGCCTATGCCCCGCTGGCGGAGGCCGACTGTGTCGCCATCCTGACGGAATGGAACGAGTTCCGCGCGCTGGATTTGGGCCGCGTCCGCAGCCTGATGCGCCGCCCGGTGATGGTCGATCTGCGCAACGTCTACGCTCCGGCGGTCATGGCGGCGGCGGGATTCCATTATTGCTCCGTCGGGCGGCGCGACGCGCGGCCCGATGCGGCGAAGCGGCGCAAGGCGGCGGAGGCCATGCTCCTCAGCAACGGCTTCGCGGCGGACTCCTGCGTCCTTCCCTTCTCCGGTCAGCTTGCGGCGGCCGCCTCAGATCTGGCGGATTGACGCGGGCCCGACGCCCGCCGACTCCGGCCACGCACCGGTGCCCCGAACGGACCGTCCCCGCCCCGGCGGCGATGGCCCGGCGCGGGGCGCCGGCTGGGATCTCCCGATTCCGAAAGACACAGCCATGATTGGCTTGGACGCGCTGGCCGGCAACCGACGAGACTTCATGCCCCGTGTGCCCCCCGGCGCGCGGGGCGGCGCCGTTCCTCCGCGCCAGGGCGGTCGCACCGGTGGGCGGGCGCCGATCGCCGTGCTGCTGATCGACGACCGCTCGCTGTTCGGCGAAAGCCTCACCGCCGCCATCAACGCCTTTGCGCCGGATGTGGCGGTCAGCCACCAGCGCAGCACAGCGGCTTTGGCCGATCTTCCAGCCGCCCTGCGCGGCACCGACGTGGTTCTGGTGAGCATCGGGCGCGCCGACCCGGCCAAGGGCGGCATTGGCCAGCTTCTGGACGCACTGGCGGGCAGCGGCCCCCATCCTCCCATCGCCGTTCTGGCCGACCGGCCCGGCGCGGCGGTGACCGCCGCCGCTGTGCGCCTCGGATTGCGCGGGGTGCTGAGCGGACGGATGCCGCTGGCCGAGGTGATCGCCGCCCTGCGGCTGATCCATGGAGGCGGTACGGTCAGTCCCGATCCCGGCCCCAACCGCGGCTGAGCGTTTGCGGATCGGCCGGCCCGGCCGATTGCCATGCCTTGCGCACAGCCTCGGCGCGGTTGGAAGCGCCCAGCGCCCGCAGGATACCGCGGACATGGACCTTCGCGGTGTTCTCGCTGATTCCCAGCTCCTGCGCGATGACGCGGTTTGATTTTCCCTCGCGCAGCCGTTGCAGCACGCCGCGCTGACGCGCGGTCAGCGCCGCTCCGCCGGACGGTGCGGGCGGATCATCTTCCGCGGCCTCTCGATGCTGCGCCAGGCGGTGGAGGAAGGGGGAGGGGAAGAAGGTGCCTCCGCCCGCCACCAGACGCAGCGCTTCCTGGGCGACGGCAAGGCCGACGCTGGTCGGCAGACACCCCCGCACGCCCAGCCGGCTGGCCTCAAGGGGCAGATCCGCCTCCTCCCCGTCGACCAGAACGACCATGGGCGTGCTGCCGAAGGTGCCGGCAGCGTCGCGCAGCGTCGCCAGGACGTTGCTGTTCGGTGGTGTCAGACTGACAACGTTGCACAGCACGACGGCGGGGGGCGCTCCAGCAGCGAGCATCGCCTTCGCCTCGCCCAGCGATGCCGCGGTCCGCATGTGCAAGGACGTGTCGCGCAGGCTGAGGCCGATGGACAGGCTTTCGCGGGTCAGCGGTGCTTCATCCACAAGAAGGGCTGCGATGTCCCGGCGCCCGTTCGCCGCTCCCAAACCGCGTGCGGCGGCGCAGGGCGATGGAGCCGCCTTTCCGCTCGATGCCATGTAAGAATGTCTCCCGGCCCGTTCTCCCGGCCTTATGCTGCGCTGCACCCAAGCGCTCGTCAACGTCAATCCCGCGCAGAAATAACTATGTCGGTCTTTTCCTTTACCACCTATTTGAAGTGTTTTCGTTGGAATATCATGTATTTGGGAGAGGTTTTGATGTTCGCCATACGGAAGCGCAGTGTTTTGTCCTTTTGAACTTTCCATTGGTCAGAGCGTGTTGTTCTCTGACTTGTGCCGTTCGGGTCTGTTCTTTCGGTCGCAGAACAGACGGCGGTGGCCGATGGCTTCTCTTAAACCCAGCCGGGGGGGTGAGGTGGGGCAGGCTTGCTACGCCGCTCTCATCCTCACAAAGGCGTACGGAGCCGGTGAAACACGGTCCGATGAGCGCCGGAATGAGTAGGGAATAAAACGGTGGGTCGTCACAACCTTGCATCGAAGTGCGTATTTACCGGGCGCGCTGTTCTGGTAACGTTGAAAACATCAAATGCAAACCGCGCAAGCATTCCTGATGATCTTCCAACAGAAACAATCCATGTGGTCGGCAGGGAAAGGCGCAGAAAATGAAAAAAGTGAAATCTTTCCGAGTATCCGCAAGCGGACGCGCTCACCCAAAAATTGAATCCTCTTTTGCTGGTGGTGGTGAACGAGGGTTCGCAACCCTGGTTTGATGAGGTCAGAAGACTTGATGTTTCACAGGAAGGGGAAGCGGATGATGACGGAAATCAAGCAGCAACCAGGAATGGCCGCAGCGATCGCCCCAGGGATTGCGGTGGTCCTGGTAGACCCGAACAGCCTCACTCGGGATTGCTTTTCGCTTGGCCTCGGCACGCTGTGCCAGGACATGACCGTGCGATCGGTGGCATCGCTGAAGGACGCCGCCGGTGCCTTGGCGCGGGACGGGCGGACCGAGGTCGTGTTGTGCAACATCGGTGCACAGATGGGACTGAACGACGCCCTGTGCGCGGCCGTCCGCGACGCCGTGTCGAGCTGCCTGCCGGTGCCGCTGGTGATCATTTCGGACCGCGACGACGGCGGGATGATCGTGGAGAGCCTGCGCCTCGGCGTGCGCGGCTACATCGTGCCCAGCCTTGGGTTGGGGGTCATGCTGGAGGCGATCCGTCTGGTCGCCGCCGGGGGCACCTTCGTGCCCGCCACATCCCTGCAATCGCTGTTCGCGCCGGTGCCGGGCGGGATCGCCGTTCCGCAGACTCCGCCGCCAAGCGTCTCCGGGCCGGCGACGGACCGCATCGGCGGGCTGACGCCGCGGGAAATGGCCGTGCTGACCTGCATGCGCGAGGGCAAATCGAACAAGCTCATCGCCTACATGCTGGGCATGTGCGAGAACACCGCCAAGGCCCATGTGCGCAACGTGCTGAAAAAACTGGGCGCCACCAACCGGACGGAGGCCGCCTTCATGGCGCACGCCTATCTGTCCCGTGGCGCAGCCTTGGAATCGAATCAACCCTGATCGGCTATTGATGGAGCGGTGCGGGACTCTCCCGTGCCGTTTCTTCGTGTTGCGTTCAATTTTCTTCGCGCATGACACGGCAGACCGCTTCCGTCCGGTTGGTGGCGCCGAGCCGCCGCAGGATGTTCCGGACATGCACTTTGACGGTGCTTTCCCGCATTCCCAGTTCGTGGGCGATGACCTTGTTCGGCTTGCCTTCCTGAAGGCATTCCAGGACGGCGATCTGGCGCGGGGTCAGTTGCGTCAGATGGGCCTTGCCGTTGACCGCGGGCGCCGGAACGGATAAGGCGGCTTGAAGCACCGAGGCCGGCGCTCCAGCCTGTTCAATGATCAACCGATGCAGGATGGGGGCCGGAACGAAGATGCCGCCCGCCGCGACCAGACGGATCGCCTCCAGCGCCATGGTCAGGCTGACGGTGGTGGAGATGTAGCCGTGCGCGCCCTGGCGGATGGCCTCCAGCGCGGTCGCCGTCTCGTCAGAGTCTGACAGCATGATCAGCGGGACGCCGTCCAGCACCTCCAGAAGTTCGGCCAGCCTCGGCTGGAATTCCGGATCGGAGGCGAACCGCCCATTGAAATTGGCCAACGCCACGTCCGGTGCCCCATCCCGCCGTACCACGCTTTCCAGGTCGGCCACGGACGCCGCCGTCAGCACCCGCACCCCGCGTCCACACAGGTTCAGGCTGGTGGACAGGCTTTCCCGCGTCAGCGGCGTTTCGTCGTGCAGGATGGCGGTGACGATCTGATCCTCCCCCAGGGGCCGCGCGCCGCCGGACATTCGGTAATAGGACCCGAACGAGCCTGGGTCGTTCATGGGGGCAGCGGTCAAGTGATTGGCGGCCAGAAGGTGATTGGAGGTGTAGGATGTGACCGATGGGGCGCGGCGGAAGGCGTTGGGCAGGCACGTTCCGTCTTTGCACGGCAACATACAAAATCTCCCTCAGCCACACGCCATGGACACGCCGCCGCATGGAACCGCCCAGGATCGTCGCCAACGTCGCCGCCTACGTCACCGGCGCGAAGACTTTGGCCTTATTCGATCAATTGAAACGGATCAGGCGCGGAGGCGATGCTGCAAGAGGTCTGTGCGACCGCTTGGGGCCTATAACATAGCAACCAATTTTGACCGTCAATCGCAAACAAGATCATAATACTGTGCGCGGATATCCGCAAAGTACCTCCAAATTAGTAACTTTTTCAAAACTGTAACAGTGGTAAAAAACCTGTGCGTGATGGCCTTATCGACTCTTTCTCTTTCTGGAAGAGTCAAAGAAAGGAAAGATCATCGCACATTGTCCGTAGGGGCCATGGAAGGGCAGCTCAGCGGCGTCTTTTGTGGAATGCCGGCATGGACGACACTGCCCATTTCCTGCCCTTGGGCGCGAATGGCGTCCCAGTCGGCCTCCGCGTCATTCCAGAACCAGATGCGCTCCCCCGGATCCGCCAGATGGTAGCGGTTGCCGTAGAGCCGGTTGCCGGCGGCGACCACCGCGTTGTCGGCGTCGACGTCGGTGACTGCGCCGATGCGCGCGTTGACGTTGCGGATGACGATGCGGTTGTCGAAGATCTCGTTGCCGACGGCAGGGGTGTAGGGCACACGGTCCTGGGACACCACCGTCACCGCGTTGCCGTAGCCGCCCGGCACGTCGATGTCGTTGCCGTAGACCTTCACTCTCTGCGCGCTGGAGATCAGGATCTGCGCCCCCCAGAACCAACCCTGGCCGCGCTGCCCGTTGTCGGCGACCCGGTTGTTGCGGATCACCCCGTCGTAGCTGATCTCATAGGTGATGCCATTGTCGGCGTTGCCGAACACAAGATTGTTCTCGATCACCAGCCGGTGCACGTCGATGTCGGCCCAGATCCCGGCGCCCACATTGTCGTGGACGCAGTTCCCGCGGATCAGTCCGCCGCCGCCGGATTCGGTGATCTTGCCGCCGCCCCCCTCCCAATGGAAGTCGACGCCGGCATAGCCGTTGCGGGCGATCTCATTGCCGGCGATCAGGAAATCGGTCCCCGATCCGGAAAAGCCGGCGTGTCCGTTGTCGAGGATGCGGTTGTCGAGGATGCGGCTGCCGTTGCCGGCGTTGACTCCGACGCCGTGGTTCAGGCGCAGGACGCTGTTGCGGATGGTCCAGCCGGGGCCGAACTCCGCGTCCACGGCGGCGGCCTGGATGGGGGCGGCGTATTTCTCGATGGTCAGCGCCTGGATGACGACGCCGGACGCCGTGCCGCCGAAGGCGCGGGGGATGACGCTGGTCTCGACGATGCGCCCGGTGGGATCGTCGCCGATCACGATCTCGTCGGCGTCGTAGTCGAAGAACCAGCGCCCCGGCCCGACGGCGGACCGGCTGCCCACATGCAGCATCGGCGCGTCGTCGATGAACAGATCCTCCGGATGGGCGCAACGGGGAAAGCCGGCGCGGCAGAACTCCACGGCGTTGACCCGGCCCTTCTGGGTCTGCCCGCGGGCGATCCAGACGGGGCCTCGGTGGACGAAGGCGGTGAGCCGCCGCGCTCCGCTCAGCACGGCGCCGGGGGCGCCTTCGAACAGGTTGCGGTCCTTCGGCACGATGGAGTGCAGGCGGTGGACACCGGCCTCCAGCCGGAAGCGCGCGCCGGGGGGATGACGGTCCACCGCCGCCTGGATGTCGGCGCCGGGCCGCAGGGAGACGGTGGGAGGTTCCGCTCCCGCCGCCGTCAGCGGGAGGCCGGCAAGGAGGACCGCCGCCGCGAGGCGGGCAGGGCGGGGTGCATGCCGCCGGGGGTGCGGGGCGCGTCCTGTGTCCATGGTGGCCTCGATGCGTCGTCCTGCGGCGATGGACGAAAACGCTAACATGCGGGTCCGGCCCCTAGAATCGTCAAACCGGATGATCGACCTTCGTCGGCGCCGGGACTTGACCACAGGGAACCGGATCGGGCACAGGCCGTTGCCCAAGGGCACCCCCAATCGTTCGAGAGCGTGCCATGGCCTCCCGCATCGAGGATTACGCCCTTCTGGGAGACTGCGAGACCGCAGCCCTGTTGTCCGCCGAAGGTTCCATCGACTGGCTGTGCTGGCCGCGCTTCGATTCCGACGCCTGCTTCGCGGCACTCCTGGGCACGCCGGAGAACGGGCGCTGGCTGCTGCGCCCGAGCGATCCCGACGCCCGCACGAGCCGCCGCTACCGCGGCGACAGCTTGATCCTGGAGACGGAATTCGAGACGGCGGAGGGTGCCGTCACCATGATTGACTTCATGCCCCCGCGCGGCGAGGCGTCGGACATCGTGCGCATCCTGCGCGGGCGGCGCGGCCGTGTCGCCATGCGGATGGACCTGACGCTCCGCTTCGGCTACGGGCACGTCGTGCCGTGGGTGACGCGGATCGGCCCGCACACCCTGCGCGCCATCGCCGGACCCGACATGGTCGTCCTGCACACCAGCGCCCCGATCCACGGCGAGGACCTGAGCACTGTCGCCGATTTCACCGTGGAGGAGGGCGAGAGCCTCAGCTTCGTAATGACCTATTCCCCCTCTCACCTGCCGCTGCCGGAGCCGGTCGACGCCGAGCAGGCGCTGGACGAGACCGAGCGGTTCTGGGAGGAGTGGAGCGGGCGCTGCGCCTACGGCGGCCCCTGGCGGGACGCGGTGGTGCGCTCGCTGGTCACGCTGAAGGCGCTGACCTACCGTCCGACCGGCGGCATCGTCGCGGCGCCGACCACCTCGCTTCCCGAACAGCTCGGCGGGGTGCGGAACTGGGACTACCGCTACTGCTGGCTGCGCGACGCCACCCTGACCCTGCTGGCGCTGATGAACGCCGGCTATCTGCAGGAGGCGCGGGACTGGCGCGACTGGGGCCTGCGCACCATCGCCGGCAGCCCCCAACAGATCCAGATCATGTACGGCATCGCCGGAGAGCGCCGTATGCTGGAATGGGAGGTGCCCTGGCTGCCGGGCTACGAGGGGGCAAGCCCGGTCCGGGTCGGCAACGCCGCGGCCCCCCAACTTCAGCTCGACGTCTATGGCGAGATGATGGACGCGGCGCATCAGGCGCGGATGCGCGGCATCGAGATCAGGCCGGAAGGCTGGCAGGTCCAGTGCGCCTTGCTCGATCACATGGAGTCGGTGTGGGACCAGCCCGACGAAGGCATCTGGGAAGTGCGCGGCGGCGCAAAGCATTTCACCCATTCCAAAGTGATGGCCTGGGTTGCCGTGGACCGCATGGTGAAGAGCGCGGAGAAGTTCGGTCTGGACGCGCCCTTGGACCGCTGGAAAGCGTTGCGCCAAGCGATTTTCGACGATGTCTGCGCCAAGGGCTATTCGAAGGAACGGAACAGCTTCGTCCAGCATTATGGCGCCAGTCACGTCGACGCGGCGCTGCTGATGTTGCCGATGCTCGGCTTCCTTCCGGTGGACGATCCCCGCATCCAAGGCACCGTCGCCGCCATCGAGCGGGAACTGATGCAGGATGGCCTCGTCATGCGCTACCGGACGGAGAGGACCGACGACGGGCTGCCCAACGGGGAGGGAGTGTTCCTCGCCTGCTCCTTCTGGCTGGCCGACGTCTATGTGTTGCAAGGGCGTCAGGCGGAGGCCGAGGCGCTGTTCAACAGGCTGCTCGCCCTGCGCAACGATCTGGGCCTGCTGTCGGAGGAGTACGACACGACGGCGAGGCGGCTGGTCGGCAACTTCCCGCAGGCCTTCTCGCATATCGCTCTGATCAACACCGCCTTCAACCTGACCCGCGCGGAGAAGCCGGCCGAGCAACGGCGGGACGGGGACTGACGGAACAAAGAAAAAACCCCTCCCGCCGGTGATGGCGGGAGGGGCGGGTTGGTCATGGTCAGCGGGTGGTGCTGCCCGTGGTGGTGCCGGTGCGGCTGGTGCTGTCCGTGGTTCCAGACGTCCCGCTCATGCCGGTCCCGGAGGTGCTGGAGGTTCCGGACGTGCCCGTCGTGGACCCGCTCATGCCGGTGCTGCCCATCCCCGAGCCGCTCATGCCGGAACCGGAAGACCCGGTGCCGCCGAGCCCGGCCATCGCCGACGCCCCTGCGGTGGTGCCGGTGCCGCCGAAGGTCCGCTCACGGACGCGCAGGTTGTTCTGCACGTGGCGGACGCCGGAGATGGTTTCGGCCATGTCCTCGGCGCGGCGCTTGGTCCGGCGGTCGTCCACGCTGCCGCTCAGTGTGACCTCGCAATTGCTGACGGTCACGTCGATCTCCGACGCGTCGATGTAGGGATCGTCGGTCAGCCGGTCATTCACATCCTCGCGGATGCGGTCGTCGGAGCGGGTGTAGCCGCGCGGCCCGCGGCCCCGATGGTGCTGGGCGCCGGGGTCGTCGTTGCGGGCGTCCATGCGGCGGCGGCGTTCCGCGTCCTCGTCGCCGAACCAGGAGGCCATCTCGTCGCCCGCCCGTTCGAAGAAGCCGCGCTCCTCGTTGCGGCCGGAGCCGCCGCCGCCATAGCCCATCCGGCCGTAGTCGCGGTTGCCGTAGTCACGGCTGCTGTAGTCCCGGTTTCCATAGCCGCGGGAACCGGACCCGTACTCCATGCCGCCATAGTCGCGGCTGCCGTAGTCCCGGCCGCCGTAAGCTCCGCTGCCGTAATCGGAGCGGCCGAAGCCGCCGCGGTAGCCGAAGTCCTGGCCGTAGTCGCCACGGTCCTCATAATTCTGGCGATCATCGCGGGAGCGCCAGTCGCGCTGGCCCTGGCCGAAGGAACCGCGGGACCCGTAGTCGCGGCCGTAATCGGAGCGGCCGTAATCACGGCTGCCGGAGCCCTGACCATAGGCCCCTTGGCCGTAATCGCCCCTGCCTTCCTGCTGGCGCCAGTAGTCGCGGCCATAGTCGAAACCTTCGCGGCCCTGGCCCTCATAGCCATAGCCGGGTTGGCGGCCACCACCGCCCATCATGCCGGACCGGCCGGCCTGACCGGATCCGAATTGGCCCGATCCGGACTGGCCCCAATTCGATTGACCGAACTCGTCACGGTCACGGTTCTGGCCACGGTTCTGATACGAACCGGCGCTCCACTCGCGGCTTTCGCCGCGTTGGCGGTCGCGCTCCCACCGGTCGTCGTCGCGGCGGGCGCCCTGGTCGTTCCTCCACCTGGATTCATAGTCGGACATGGGATGCTCCCCATTTGGACAGTGCCCGTTCGCCGGGCGTCCGCAAACAACAGGGAAGGCGGCGAAGGATCGCGGACCGGCGGTGGCTTTGCCATGTCTTTGGCCGTGTCTTTTGCCATGCGCCCCGCACAGGCCAGCCAACCGGGTCGCCCTCGGGGGTCCGTAAACGCCCGCAATCCCAGCATCCGCGCCATCCGTTGGCGCGTCGCGGGGAAGCCGCAGGGAATCAGGCGAGGGCGCCCCCTTGAACACCGCGGCGAAGGAAACATATGTGCAACACCGCCGGCGGATGGCCGTAACCTTCGGGTGACCGACCGGCGAACCCCCTTCCGGGTCGTGATTCAGCGGTTGACCGGCGTCGCCATCTGGATTACTGGCTCGAACACCGCTCTCCCTGGCCGCTCCGGCCGGCTGCCTCGACCCATCCCCACGGTCCTGGCGCCGCCGATGGCCGGGGAGACCCCGAGATCCGCATCGACACGCGATGCACGCCCGTCCGGCAGCGTTGAATGCCGGCTGATATGTTGTGAAGCAAGAAGGACGTATGACGTTTGATAACAAGCGCCGCCGCGCGGCGCCCAAGGGCGGCAACCGCCCGAACTCGAATTTTGGCGGCAACCGCCCGAACACGATTGTTGGCGATGTGCGCAGCGGCAAGTCCGGCGGCCCGCGTTTCCAGAAGAACCAGAACCCCAAGCCCTACGAGCGCCCCAAGGCGACCCGTCCGCCCGGCGCGCCGGTTCCCGGCCCGGTGCCGGGCCACGACGAGATCCTGTTCATCCCGCTCGGCGGCTGCTCGCGCATCGGCATGAACATGGCGCTCTACGGCCATGCCGGGAAGTGGCTGATCGTCGACGCCGGCGTCGCCTTCATGGGCGACGAGGCGCCGGGCGTCGACAGCCTGATGGCCGATCCCTCCTTCATCGAGGAGCGGATGGACGAGGTGGTCGGGCTGGTCGTCACCCACGCCCACGAAGACCACATCGGCGCCATCCACCACCTGTGGCCGGGGCTGGAATGCCCGATCTACGCAACCCCCTTCGCCGCTCACGTCATCCGTGAACGGCTGAAGGAGTCTGGAGGCCTGCGCCACGCCCGCATCCGGGTGTTCGAGCCGGGCGCCTCCTTCGAGATCGGTCCCTTCGGCATCGAGACCATCACCGTCACCCACTCGATCCCCGAGCCGGTGTCGGTGGCGATCCACACCAAGGCCGGCACGGTCCTGCACACCGGCGACTGGAAGTTCGACCCGCACCCGCTGGTCGGCCCGACCATGGACCTGGACGCGCTGAAGCGGCTGGGCGACCGCGGCGTGCTGGCGATGATGTGCGACAGCACCAACGCCAACGTCGACGGCACAACGGGGTCGGAGGCGGACGCCCGCGCCGGCCTGATCGAGGCCTTCGCCGGGCGCAAGGGCGCCATCGCTGTGACCGGCTTCGCGTCCAACGTCGCCCGCATGCAGGCGGTGGCGGAAGCCGCGGCGGCACACGACCGCAAGGTGGTGCTGGTCGGCCGGTCGATGCTGCGCATGGAGAAGGCGGCCCGCGCCAGCGGCTATCTGGAGAAGGCTCCGGAGTTCATCTCCATCATGGAAGCCTCCTGGACGCCGCGCCGGAACCTCGTCTTCCTGTGCACCGGCAGCCAGGGCGAGGAGCGGGCGGCGCTCAGCCGTCTGGCCCGCGACGGCCACCGCGAGCTGTGGCTGGAGAGTGGCGACACGGTGATCTTCTCCGCCCGCGCCATCCCCGGCAACGAGGTGGTGCTGGCCGACGTGCAGGACCATCTGAAGGCCAAGGGTGTGACGGTGGTGACCCCCGCCGACGCGCCGGTCCATGTGTCGGGCCACCCGAAGCGGGACGACCTGATCCGCATGTACGACCTGATCCGTCCGCGCTTCTCCGTGCCGGTGCACGGCACCATCGAGCATCTGGAGGCCCACGCCCGCCTCGCCCGCGCCTGCGGCGTGGAACGGGCGCTGGTTCCGGAGGATGGCGACATCCTGCGGATCGCCCGGGAAGGCACCGCGGTGATCGGCCATATGGAGGCCAAGCGCCTCGCCAACACCGGGCGGGAACTGATCCCCTGGACGGGCCTGCCCGTCGCGGAGGACGCGGACGCCCTGGCTGAAGCCATGGAATCGATGGCCGCCTGACGCGGCCATCCTCCCTCACCGCCATCTTTCAACGGGCCACGAATCACCAGAAGGGGACACCACCCTCCGTTCGCGCGCACCAGGGGCCGGCTCACGGCCCTTTTTTATCTTGGAGAGTTGCCCATGGCTGGCTATCCCGCCGACCGGCTTTCCTTTCCCGACATCCTCGACCCGGTGCTGGAAGCGCCGGACGGGGATGACACCGCCCTCGACCGTGCCATCAACGAGGTGGCCGAGGCGCTGGCCGACAGCGGGACCCTGATCGTCGATGCCCTGGGCCAGGCGGCCTACGGTGTGACCGACGAAGAGGCCGTCCTCGGCCTGATCGACACCTACATCCGCGTCCTCCTGCATCTTGGCGAGGTCGAGGAGGCGGCCGACATGGGCGAAGTGATCGAGCGCATCCAGAGTTTCCAGCGCCGACGCAAGCGCCGAGGCTCGCGCGCCTCCTGACCCCGTCTCCCCGCTCGGACCGGCCCTTTCCTCAGACCGGCGGAACCGTCCCGCCGGTCAGCCAGCGGGTCGCCAGGGCGCGCAGCCGCGCGGTCTGCTGCCGCTGGCGGTAGACGGACACCGCGTAGCCGATCCCGATGAAGCCGACAATCACCACCCAGAAGCCGAACAGATAGCGCCAGTCCGCCCCGGCGGTCAGCAGCACCAGCAGGACCAGCGTCACCACCCCCGCCACCACACCGCCGATGATTCGCATCCGCAGGAAGGCGGCTTCGTCGCTCTGTTCGAAATCCTCGGCCAGCGCCTGGATTTCCAGTCCGGCCTGACGGCGGGCCTCCGCCGCCGGGTTCAGCGCATCCATGCCATCTCCATTCCGTTTGTCGGGCCGTTTATCGGGCTTCGAACCCCAGGCGCGATGATCCGTCACATTCGCCTGCTATGAAAGGAAGAACAGGCGAAACGCGCTTCCGGCCCTTGGCGCTCACGGTGTGAATGGGCCGCTTCGGGGGAGTCTCAACCCATGCAGACCGGTTATGTGCGCACCTACGAACGTATCGCCCCGCTCTACGACGCGCTGGACCTCGGTTACGAGATGATGTGGAAGCGGCGCCTGCGGCGGGGCACCTTTCGCGGCCTGTCCGGGCGCATCCTCGACGCCGGGGCGGGCACCGGCCGCAACATCCCCTTCTACCCCGCCGGCGCCCGCGTGACCGCGGTGGACGCCAGCCCGGCCATGCTGGCCCGCGCCGCCAAGCGGGCGGACAAGCAGGGGCGGGCGGTTGAGTTCCAGGTGCTGGATCTGGCCGCCACCGGCTTCCCCGACGGCCATTTCGACCATGTGGTGGCGACCTTCGTTTTCTGCGTCCTGCCGGAGGAGCTTCAGGTGCCGGTGCTGTGCGAGATGCGGCGCATCCTGAAGCCGGAGGGGACGCTGCGCATTCTCGACTATACCCAGTCGGAGCGTTCGGCGGCCCGGCTGTGGATGCGCGTGGTGTCGCCCTGGCTGAGCTTCGCCTTCGCTGCCCGCTACACCGCCGGCTACGAGGCCCATCTGCCGCAGGCCGGCATGGGGGCGGTCGACAGCCGCTTCGTGATGGGCGATTGCGTCAAGCTGGTGGAGGCCCGCGCGGCCTGAGCCGCCGGGCCGTTCTGTCAGCCGGTCAGCCGGTCAGCCGGTCAGCCGGCGCGCCGCTGCTCGTGGGCCGGGCCGCCGCCGAAATGGTCGAGCGCCTGGGCGAGCGCGTCGTCGAACACCTCCGCCTTCTCGGTGAAATAGTCGAAGTAGCCGTAATGGCGGCGCAGCGGCAGCTCGGTCAGGGAGCGGATGCGGTAGGCCGGGTCGTTCAGAGTGCCGCGCTCCATCAGCTCGATCACCCGGCGCAGCCGCGCCACCTCCGCCTTGTAGGAGTTGGCGAACCACTGGCGGATCTTCCAGTTCTCCACCTCCAGCTGGTTGCGCGGCACCGGCCCGATCCACGAAACGGGGAAGGGCGCGGCCACCGTCACCTCGTCGAAGCCGTGCAGTTCCGACAGGATGATGCTGCGGTGATAGGCGCCGTCGATCAGCCCGCCGGGGGCCTCCTCGAAGCCGTAGAGATAGAGCCAGAGGGCGCTCTCGACCGCTTCCGCGGTGATGTCCTCCAGCCCGACCTCGCCGGCCATCAGGCGGCGGGCGGCGGCGTTGCCGTGCAACAGCCCGTTGCCGGAGCGGAAATCGTAGGTGTTGAAGACGACGCCGACCTCGGCCTCGTTCAGGGTGCGGGCGATCTCGGCCACGGTGTCGCGGTCGCGCACCGGAGCGTATTGGCGGGCCGGGATCAGCCGCTCCAGCACCGCCGAGGGCGACAGCGGGACATCCAGCCAGCGCCGCGCGTGCTCGCCCAACACCGGGCGGAACACGCCCTTGTGTCCGAACAGGGCGGTCTGCCAGGCCTGGAGCAGCCCACCGGACGCCCCCCGGTGTTCGAGAAGCAGGCGGCGCACGTCTTCGCCGCGCAGCCAGGCGGCAAGCACGACGATCTGCCCGGAGGTCACCGTGAACAGGTCGGGCATCCGCTCCAGGCGGTCGAGCGCCGTCAGCACGCCCGCGCCGTGCAGGTTGAACCCACCGAAGCCGCCCAGGGCGACCGCTCGTTTCTGCATGTGAAAAACTCCAACCAAAGACCAACCATCCCGCGAGGCGTCGCTGTCACGGACCGCCTGCGGGGCGTTACTGTTGCTGTGTCAGGGAAAAATGAGGGCCGTCCGTGTCAACCGGCGGCTTGGCCGCCATCCAGGCGGTGGGGATTGAGGTCAGCCGTCCGTCCTTTCAGAAACGCGGCCAGCCGGCCCAGTAGGGACCGGAGATGGTCGGCACGCATCCGGGCGGCCTTGCGGCGGATAAGCTGCATGTCGCGTTCAGAGGGAAGGGCGGAAGCGAAGCGCGAAGGCGTGTTCATAAGGGACCTCCTCAAAGGACTGAGAAGGCGTCTCCCCCTCGGGAAAGGGTTTATCGTTATGTTGCAGTGCACAATATGGGGCAGTGCCACTGCCCCGTCAAGGCTGGTCCGCTTTTTGTCCACCGCTCTCCGGTCGGGAAGGGAGGATCAGTCCCCGGTCCGGCTCAACGGATTGTGGTTCAAAAGATTCTGGATGGCGCTTTGAAGCTGCCGCGGGGTGACCGGCTTGCGCACCACGGCCAGCCCGAGTGCCGCCGCGTCGCGGTCGCATTCGGTGCCGATCTCTCCGGTCAGGATGATCGCCGGAACCGGCGATCCGACCAGCCCGCGGATTTGCACGATGGCTTCCGTTCCGATCCGGCCATTGCGCAGCCTGTAGTCGGCGATGATCAGGTCCGGGTGGCGGTCCAGTCCGCGCAGCCGCTCCAGAGCCTGCGCGGCGGAGCCGGCGACGGCCACCTCGTACCCCCATTCCTGGAAGATGGTCCGCAGCCCCATCAGGACGATGACGTCGTCCTCGACCAGAACGGCCAAGCGCCCGTCGCCGGATGGGGAGGTCTCGGCTTCGGGGGCGGGAAGAGGGATGGTCGGGGCGGCACGCGGCGCCTCGATGGCGAAGACCGATCCATGGGCCGGTTCGGAGCGCACCGACACCGGATGGTTCAGCAGCCGGGACAGCCGCTTCACGATGGCGAGTCCCAGGCCAAGCCCCTGGCTGCGGTCGCGTTCCGGGTTGCCGACCTGATGGAACTCCTCGAAGACCTTGGTCTGTTGCTCCGCCGAGATGCCAATGCCGCTGTCCTGCACCATGATGCGGACGGTGCCGTCCGCCGCCTCGCAGGACACGCGGACATAGCCCGCCTCGGTGTAGCGGATGGCGTTCTCCACCAGATTGCGGAGCATCCGGCCGAGCAGCAACCGGTCGCTGCACACCGCCAGATCCGGTGCGGGTTGGACGACGGTGAACTCCAGCCCCTTGCTGGAAGCGATCGGAACATAGGCCGCCTCGATCTCGTCCAGCATCGGGCGCAGGGGCACCGTGTCGATCTGCGGGGTTATGACGCCGGCATCCAGGCGCGACACGTCCAGCAGGCTGTCGAGAAGGTTCTTCAAGGTCTCCAGCGCCCGTTCCAGCGAAGCCAGCGGGCTGTGGCCCTTGTCGGGATCGACGTGGCGTTGCAGGACACCGGCGAACAGCAGGGCGGATTGCAGCGGCTGGCGCAGGTCGTGGCTGGCCGCCGCCAGAAACTTCGACTTGGAGATGTTGGCCTCGTCGGCCTTCGCCTTGGCGTCGCGCAGGGCCTGCTCCATTGCCTTGCGCCCGGTGATGTCGAGATTCAATCCGCTGAGCCGGACCAAGCGCCCACCGTCGTAGACGGGGCGCCCGATCGCCATGATCCAACGCACCCCGTCGCGCGGATGGAGGATGCGGAATTCCCCGCGGTAATCGGAGCGCCGCGCCTCCAGCACATCCTTCGTGAACCGCCGCACCGAGTCCCGGTCCGCCGGGTGCACCAGCTCGAAAAAGCTGTCCTCGCCAGGCGTGAAGCTGTCCGGGGTGACGCCGTACAGCCGGTACATACCGTCCGACCAGGCCAGCGTCCGGTCGCGCAGGTCGAAATCCCAGATGCCGGCCTCCGACGCGGCCAGTGCAATGGTCAGCCGTTCCTCGCTGCGGCGCAGCGCCTCCTCCAGCGCCTTGCGCTCGGTGATGTCGAGATTCAGGCCGTTGAAATGCAGCGGCGTGCCGTCCGGACCATAGCTGACGCGTCCGATCGACGAGACCCAGCGGACGGCGCCGCCAGGCTGAATGATGCGATATTCCAGTCGGATGTAGGCACGCCGCTCGGCGAGCATTTCCGCCTGGGCCTTCAGCGTGGCAATGTCGAAATCGTCGGGATGGACCACCGACCGCCAGACGGCGCTGGTCGTCTCGTGCACCGCCGGGTCGAGGCCGAAGATGCGGAAGGTCTCGTCCGACCAATGCCCCTGGCCGTTCGTCAGATCCCAGTCGAAGGTGCCGGCCAAGGCGGATTCAAGGGCAAGGCTCAACCGGTCCTTGCTTTTGCGCAGATCGTCCTCGGCCTGCCGCCGCCGGGTGATGTCGAGAAGATAGACCGACATCCCGTTCGCGTTGGGAAAGGCCCGCATCCAGAACCAGCGTCCGGTGCGCATGCCTTGGAACTCGTCGTCGATTGGCGTCTGTCCGGCCATCGCCTGATGGGCCTTGTGCCACATCGGTGTGCCGACCAGTTCCGGAAAGGCATCCCACAGCGACTGTCCGCGCAGGTCGCGGCCCTGGGCGACCAGGGTGACCGCCTTGTCGTTCAGATAGGTGAAGCGCCAGTCGTGATCCAGTTCGATCACGCCGTCCACCGTGCTGCCAAGCACCGCCGCCATTCGCAGCGCGTTGCTGCGCGCCAGTTCATGCGCGCGCAGGAAGCGCCACAGGCTCCATCCTGCGGTGAGCCCGGCGAACAGGAAAAGCCCGGTAAAGATGACGAGCGTGCGCCGGGCGGCCGCGTTGACCGGCCGCATGGATGCGTCCTTGTCCAGGCTGACATGGACGTAGAGGTTGGGAACGCCGGCGGCCAGCGGTGACACCGCGGTGATCCGCATCCGTCCATCCGGACCGGGGGCTTCGACCACACGCCGCTCGCCCCGGTCCAGCAGAGCCCGGTAAGGCGTGTGGAGCGGTCGGCCGACGGTGTCCGGCATCTCCGGCTGGTGCGCCAGGACGATGCCGGAGCGGTCGGCGATCACCACCTCCGCGTCGTCCGGCAGGCTCTTCTCGCGAAGGAACAGGTTCAGCCATGTGGTGTCGAGGAGCACCGTCGCCACCCCGGCCGGAACTCCGTTCTCGTCCTTGTAGGCGAGGGCGAAGGGAATCGATGGGCGTCCCGTGGTGCGGGAGGTCAGGGTGGCCCCGTTGGACTGCACTCCGGTGGTCAGCGCCTCACGCCAATAACTGCGGTCGGCGACGGAAAGACCGCGCGCCTGCGGTTCGGTGGAGCACCAGATGGTCCCGGCCCGGTTGCTGACGCTCACCGCCAGATACGGGGGAAACTTCGCCTTGATCCGAAGAAGTGTATCCTGACAGGCCGCTGGAGACAGATGCCCTATACCCATCTCTGTAAGGGCAACCAAAACGTGTTCGATATCGTCGGCGATGCGCTGTTGTTCGGATTCGACTTGATCCAGAAGCTGCATCGATTCCAGACGGATTTCTGTTTCCCGGGACTTGCGCAATTCCAGGATGTTGTGCACTTCGAAGGCGATCAGTGGTAATGCAACCACAAGGAAAATAATCGACAACCGAGGCGCCGACCATCCAGGCCGCTGGTCCGGCTCGCTGGTCTTCACCCGTATCTCCCTACTCCACCCTTCCGCGGGCAAAGATTGCCAGAATACGATGGTAATTAAAACAGGCTGTCCGTTCTATCCCAAGCGCCGGCCCTCCTTTTCATGGAAAGAGTGTTACGGCATGGGCTGCGTGTAACCATAGGTGGCTTCTACCGCGGCCGCCAGCCGCAGCACCGCCGCGTCGGACAGACGCGGACCGGCGATCTGGAGCCCAACGGGGAGTCCACCGCTCTCCGTCAGCCCGCAAGGGACCGAGCAGGCCGGTGCGTAGCAGTGATTGAACAGCGGCGTGAAGACCGCGTGCCCGCGTGGCGTCACCGGACGCCCGTCGATGGTGGCGGGGCCGAGCCGGTCGAACGGCCAAGCGGTGACCGGAGTCGTCGGGCAGACCAGCAGGTCGTAGCGCGTGAAGAGGGCGGCCAGTGCGCGGTACGCCTCTTCCCGCAGGTGCAGGGCGCGGGCGACCTCCGCGCCGCTGGTGCGCAGGCCGGCGTCGATCTGCTGCCCGATGTCCGGGTCGAACAGCTCCGGCGCCGCGCGGAAGCGCTCGCCGTAGAGCGCGGCGAGGCCGGCGAACTGGAGGGGCATCAGGCCGTTTTCCCCGGCGCCCTCGGGCCAGACCGGGTCGGCCTCCTCGACGATGGCCCCGGCATCGGCGAGGCGGTGGACGGCGCGCTCCACGCAGGCCGCGACCTCCGGGTCCACGGGGGCGTCCAGACCCAGCCGCCGGGAGTAGGCGATGCGCAGGCCCGCCGGGTCGGGGTTGGCGGCGGCACGGACGAAGGAGCCGGATACCGCCACCGATTGCGGGTCGCGCGGGTCCGGCCCGGCCAGCGCGTCGAGCATCAGCGCCACGTCGGCGACGGAGCGGGCCATCTGGCCGATCACCGAATTGCCGAACACCGGCTCGGCGAAGCCGACGGGGTGGGGGACGATTCCGGCCGAGGGCTTCATGCCGACCACCCCGACATGGGCCGCCGGCCGGCGGGTGGAGCCGCCGCCGTCGGTGCAGAGCGCCAGCGGCGCCAGCCCCGCCGCCACCGCGCTGGCCGCCCCGCCGGAGGAGCCGCCGGGGGTCAGCGACAGGTCCCAGGGATTGCGGGTCGGGCCGTGCAGGAGGTTGGTCGTCACCCCCTTGCAGGCGAATTCGGAGCAGTTGGTGATGCCCGCGAAGACGGCGCCCGCGGCGCGCAGCCGGGCCACCGCCACCGCGTCCTCCGGCGCCACGAAGCCCTCGAACAGCCGCGATCCCTGGCGGACCGGCTGGCCGCGCACCCAGATGTTGTCCTTCACCGTGAAGGGCACGCCGAGCAGGGGCA
This sequence comes from Azospirillum brasilense, assembly GCF_001315015.1. Classification (NCBI taxonomy): domain Bacteria; kingdom Pseudomonadati; phylum Pseudomonadota; class Alphaproteobacteria; order Rhodospirillales; family Azospirillaceae; genus Azospirillum; species Azospirillum brasilense. The sequence goes on from NZ_CP012916.1 coordinate 119,215, forward strand.
GCGCCTCGCCCTGCGCGGCGCGCTGGTCGGCGGCCCGCGCCTCCGCCCGCCCGGCCTCCGGATCGAGATGAACGATGGCGTTCAGCCGCGGATTCTCCGCCGCGACCCGCTCCAGAAGGTCGTCGTAAAGGGCGGCGGCGCTGACCTCGCGGGCAGCGACCTGTTCGGCGATCCGGAGGGCGCTCATCATGCGCATGGGGTGTCCTTGGCGGCGGTGGAAAGGTCGGGGGTGGGGGCTGGCGGCAGGGGGACGACCAGCGCCGCGGCGCCGGCCAGCGCGACGGCGGCGGCGGCCAGATAGCCGGCGGAATAGCCGAAACCCCCGGCGACCAGCAGGCTGAACAGCGCCGGTCCGATGACCAGCCCGGCGTAGGCGATGGCGAGCATGCCGCCCGTCGCCTCGCCCGCCCGGCCCGTCGGGGCGAGACGGGCGACCTCCGAGACGAACAGGCCGTTCCAGCCGCTCGCCGACAGGCCGAAGGCGGCGCAGACGGCCAGAAAGGCGGGCGCCGGCCAGCCGGGGGAGGCGATGGCGACGAGGGCGGCGGCGATGCTCATGGCGATGCCCAGCCCGGCGAGGATGACGCGGGGCGGCGCCCAGCGCGTCGCCACGAGGCCCCAGCCGACGCGCCCGATCAGCCCGGCGCCCTGCGCCACCGCCAGCGCCGTCCCGGCCAGCGGCAGGCTCCAGCCCAGTCCGGTCACCGCGAAACTGACCAGGAAGCCGTTCAGGCAGAGCTGCATGGCCGAGAAGGCGCAGACCGCCATGGCCAGCCGGCGCAGCGCCGGTTCCCCGGCGACCAGATCGAGCGCGCGCTTCAGCGTGCCGCGGCCGGCGGGACGGGGGGCGGCGCGGTCGTCGCCGTCATGGCGGCGGGCCAGCGGCTCCAGGACGAGCGCCAGCACGGCGGTGGCGCCGGCCACGACCAGCAGGCTGGCCTGCCAGCCGACGGACAGGACCAGCAGTGGCACGGCGAACCCAGCGGCCATGCCGCCGAACTGGTTGCCGGTCTGGCGCAGCGAGAAGACCAGCGGCCGCTTCTCCGGCGGGGTCAGCCGGGACAGCAGCTGCGTGCTGGCCGGGGTCTCCGGGCCGAAGGCGAAGCCCAGCGCCAGCGCCCCCAGCAGGAAGGCGATGGGAAGGGCGCTGGCCGACAGCAGCGCGGCCCCGGCGGCGGCGAGCAGGCAGGCCTGGCAGGTGCGGATCGCTCCCCAGCGCGCGATCAGCCCGCCCGCCCCCAGCGACGCGGGGATGGCGGCGGTGAAGACGACCGCGGTATAAAGGCCGAGAAGCCCCGGATCGACCCCCAGGTCGGGCGCCGCCTGCGGCGCGATCACCGGGATGGCGAAGAGACACAGCCCGACGAACGCCTGAACCGCCGCCATGGCGATCAGAGGCAGCAACCAGACGTTCATGGGAACTCCACACAGGAAAGGGACGGGCCGATGGCCGGCGGGATTTCGTTGCATGCGGTGGACGTGGCGCGCGGGGTGCCCGCCGAGGGGATGCGGGTGGAACTCTATGCTTTGCGGGACGGACAGCGGGGCAAGCTAGCGGAAAGCCGTTTGTGTGCCAATGGCGCGCTTGATCATCCGGTGGTCGGCGGGGCGGGCGTGACGGCGGGCGTCTACGAGGCGGTGTTCCACATCGGCCCTTGGCTGCGCGCGCAAGGCGTGGGGGCGGCGGAACCGGCCTTCCTGGAGGAGGCGCCGTTCCGCTTCACCGTCACCGACGTGGACCAGCACTACCATCTGCCGCTGAAGTTCACCCCCTGGGGCTATTCCCTGTTCCGGGGAGCATAAGTCAGCGGAGCTGGCGCGACAGGCCGGCGACCCGCTCCATCACCACCATCGCCAGGACGGTGACGGCGATCAGCACGCCGGACACCGCCGCGGCGCGGACGTCCAGGCTGTTCTCCAGGATCTGCCACATGCGGATGGGCAGCACCTCGTTGCGGGCGTCGGCCATGAACAGCGACACCGGGATGTTGTCGAAGCTCGACATGAAGGCGATGAAGGCCCCGGCGCCGATGCCGTTGCGGATGGTCGGCAGCGTCACCCGGCGGAAGGTGTAGAGGCGCCCGGCCCCCAGGCTCTCGGAGCTTTCCAGGAGCGCCGGGTCGAGCTGGGCGAGGCTCGCCAGCGTGGTGCGCAGGACGTAGGGCACGCTGACCACGATATGGCCGATGGCCAGCGTCAGGAAGGACAGCTCCACCCCCGCCGTGCTGAAGAACACCAGCGAGGCGAGGCCGAAGGCCAGCGCCGGCAGGACCAGCGGCGACATGAACAGCGCGTCGAGCCCGCGCGCCCAGGCCCGCCGGCTGCGCCCGATGGCCAGCGCGGCGGCGGTGCCCAGCGCCACCGACACGGCGGTCACCACGGCGCCCAGCTTCAGGCTGACCAGGGCGGCGTCCTGGAGCTGCCACGCGTCGATCAGCGAGGCGTACCAGCGCAGGCTATAGGACGGCGGCGGGAACTTCAGCGAATAGCCATCGGTGAAGGAGGTGACGAGCACCACCAGGGTCGGCGCCGCCAGCAGCAGCAGCGCCGCACCGGCGAGCGTGCCCATGACGAGGCCGAAGGAGGCGCTTCCCAGGGTCGGGCGCTGCATGTCAGGCATGGACGTACCCCTTGCTGGCGCGGCCCAGCAGGTTGAACAGCATCACGACGCCCAGCACCGACACCATGAAGACGATGGAGATGGCGGCGGCGAAGGGCCAGTTGTGGAGCGTGATGGTCTGTTGATAGATGTATTGCGGCATGAACAGCATCTGCCCGCCGCCGACCAGCGACTGGGTGATGAAGGCGGTGACGGCGGCGGCGTAGGTCAGCAGGCAGCCGGCGACGATTCCCGGCAGGCTCAGTGGCAGCGTCACCTTGAGGAAGCCCCGCCACGGCCCGGCGCCCAGCGCTGCCGAGGCGTCAAGCAGGTTGGGATCGAGCCGCGACAGGGTGGTGATGAGCGGCAGCACCATCAGCGGCATCTGCACCTGCACCAGGGCGGCGACCAGACCGCCTTCGGTGTAGAGCAGGCGCAGCGGCGTCTCCGCCAGACCCAGCGACAGCAGCAGGTTGTTGACGATGCCGTCCCGCCCCAGGATGACGATCCAGGCGAAGGTGCGGACCACGACGGAGGTCAGCAGCGGCAGGATGATGACGAGGATCAGCGCCGACTGCATCCGCGGCCCGCTGCGGGTGTAGAGCCAGGCCAGCGGATAGCCGAACAGCAGGGTTAGCGCCGTGACCTTCACCCCCAGCAGCAGCGTGCTGCCGAGCACGGCCAGATTGAAGGTGTCTCCGAAGAAGCGGATGTACTGGTCCAGCCCGAACCGCGTCATCTCCGCGTCGGCGTAGAGGCTGACGGCGACCAGCAGGAGCAGCGGCGTCACGAAGAACACCGCGAAGAAGGCGGCCAGCGGCAGCGCCAGCGTCCATTCCCGCCCGATGCGGGGCCGTGCGGCGGTCGCGGGTCCGGCAAGGCCGGGGGCGGTGATGGCGGTCATGGGGTGGAGTCCTGTGGGGGCAATTGCCTTCTTAGCCCTCTCCCCAGAGGGGAGAGGGCTAAGAAGGCCAATCCGGAGAGGGTTGGGTGGGGGCCCGTTTCCCGCACTTACACCTTGATCTCCTTGTTGAACCGCTCGATCCAGCCGGCGCGGTTCTGGTTGATCACCGACCAGTCGTGGAACACGAAGGACGCCTTCAACTCCTCCTGGTCCTTGGCGATCATGCGGGCGATGTCGCCGTCCATCTGCACCTTCGAGTTCGTCGGGATGACGTAGAAGGGCGCCTGCATCAGCTTGGTCTGGACCTCCGGCGCCATGGCGGATTCGATGAGCGCCGCCGCCAGCTTGGCGTTGGGGGAATTCTTGGTGATGTGGGCGGTGGTCAGGAAGGCGATGGTGCCGGTCTTCGGCTTGGCGAACTCCACCGGCACGCCGCGGGCGCGCAGGATCTGGATGGCGTTGAAGTTGCCCGGGGAGATGTCGATCTGGCCCTGCTGGAACAGGGTGGCGAGCGCGCCGGGGTTGGGCGCCACGGCGCCGAGATTCGGCTGAAGCTCCTTGAGCGCGGCGAAGGCCGGCTCGATGTCGTTCTCGCCGCCGCCGCGGGTCTTCGCCAGCTCGACCATGAACGCGGTGCCGAGCGTCGAGTTCATGTTGGTGATGCCGACGCGGCCCTTGTACTCCGGCTTCCACAGGTCGTCCCAGCTCGTCGGCGGGGTCTTGACCTTCTCCGGGTTGTAGGTGATGCCGACCGCCTGGAAGAAGATGCCCGGCCCTTCGGGAAGCTGGGCCACCGGCAGCAGGTCCTGGTAGTTCTTGCTGTCCGCGACGGGGAATGGGGCGGCCAGATCCTGGCCGATCACCGACAGGCGCGGGCCGGGGTCCATCAGCATCACGTCGATCGGCGGGTTGGCCTTGGCGGCGGACACCTTGGCGATCATGTCCACCGACAGCATCGGGTCCAGCGCGATGTCGGCGTTGCCCGTGGCCTTGCGGAAATGCGGGACGATGACGTCGCGGTGGGCTTCCTCCCAGCTTCCGGTGAAGGTGGCGAACACCAGCTTGCGCGCCTGCGCCCAGCTCATGCCGGGGAACAGGGACATGGCGCCGAGCGTGAGGCCGGCGGCGAGGATCTGGCGGCGGTCGAGGGTCATCGGCGGGCACTCCAGGGGGAGGAGAAGAAGAGGGGGAGGGGAGGAATCAGGCGCCCGCGGGAACGGCGAAGGCGCGGCAGGTCTGGGGGGAGACGGGTTGCAGCCGGACCGGCGTGCCGGGCGCGCGCAGCGCGGCGCCGGCCACGCGCGGCTCGGTCACCTTCACCTGCCCGCCATCGGCGGTGCGCACCTCGTAGACGACCACGGGGCCGAGCGGCAGGGCGAGGTCCACGGTGCCGGCGATCTGCTGGGGCGCCGCCTCGGTGGCGAGCCGCAGGTTTTCCGGGCGCACGCAGAGGATGGCGGGGTCGCCGGCGGCCAGCGCGGCGTCGGGGGTGACGGCGGTCAGAACGGTGCCGGCCTCCAGCGCCACCTCGGCGACGCTGCCGGAGGCGCGGACGACGCGGCCCCGCAACTGGTTGGCGCTGCCGACGAAGCCGTTGACGAACAGGGTCCCGGGACGGTCGTAGACGTCTTCCGGCGTGCCGAACTGCTCCAGCTTGCCCCGGCTCAACACGGCGATGCGGTCGGCCATGCTCAGCGCCTCCTCCTGGTCGTGGGTGACCATGATGGTGGTGATGCCGAAGCGGCGCTGGAGCTGCTTGATCTCGATCTGCATGTCCAGCCGCAGATTCTTGTCGAGCGCCGCGAAGGGCTCGTCGAGCAGCAGGATGCTCGGCTGGATGGCCAGGGCGCGGGCCAGCGCCACGCGCTGCTGCTGCCCGCCGGACAGCTGTTTGGGGAAGCGGTCCCGCATGGCGTCCAGCTTCACCAGACCCAGCATCGCCTCCACCCGAGCCCGCACGGCGTCGCGGGCGGCACCCCGCGCCTCCAGCCCGTAGGCAACGTTCTGCGCCACGGTCATGTGCGGGAACAGGGCGTAATTCTGGAACACGATGCCGACGCCACGCCCGGCGGGCGGAAGGCTGTCGACCACGCGGTCGCCGATGACGACGCGGCCGAGCGTCTGCGCCTGGAATCCGGCGAGGATGCGCAGCAGCGTGGTCTTGCCGCAGCCGGACGGCCCCAGCAAGGCCACCAGCTCGCCCGCCTTGATCTCCAGCGTCACGTTGTCCACGGCGGTCGAGGCGCCGAAGCGGTGGGTGATGCCGTCCAGCGTCACCGCGACGCCCGCTGGCGCTGCGGGAGCCTCCGCGGCGGGCTGCGGGGACGGGTGGCGGTGCGAACGGGCGGATTGGAGTGCGGCCATGGGGCGTGTCCTGGTAGGGCGCACCGGCGGAAACCCCGGTGGCGCGTCGCAGGACAGAGGGAGAGCAACCCGCGTGCCATTCCCATGGGGTCAGGGACGGCCCGGCCCCGAACCCCCGCATACTCTGGTGTTCACCCCAAGGGCATCGCTCGGGCGCGCCGCGCCGCTGGGCAGACTGCCCGCTGAATGTGCCTAAAAATTAAGCGCCGCTTTGGCCCGTTTCCGTCAGTCGGCCCAGCGCGGCGGCGGCAAGGAGCGGAACGCCTCGCGGAGCGCCTGGGACCAGCCGTCGCTGATCTCCTTGAAGCAGGGATCATCCTCGCCGATCCGCCGCTTCGTCTCCAGCTTCAGGGAATCGCGGCGGTAGGCGATCAGGTCGAGCGGAAGTCCGACCGTCAGGTTGGAGCGCAGCGTGCTGTCCATGGAAATCAGCACCAGCTTCATCCCTTCCTCGATCGGCGTGTTGTGGTTCAGCGCCCGGTCGAGGATCGGTTTGCCATACTTGTGCTCGCCAATCTGGAAGAAGGCGTTGTCGGCGGTCGCCTCGATGAAATTGCCGGCGGCGTAGACATGGAACAGCCGCACCCGGTCCCCGCGGATCTGGCCACCCAGAATGATGGACAGGTCGAAATCCACCCGCTGCTCCTTCAGCGCGTGGCCGTCCCGCTTCCACACCTGACGGACGGCGGCACCGACGAGCTGGGCCGCCTGGAACATGCCGTTCACGCTGCCGATGGTGCGGATCTCGCCGTCCAGTTCCACCCCTTCCTGGATCAGCGCGATCACCGACTGGGTCAGCGACAGGTTGCCGGCGGTCATCAGGGCGATCATGCGGTCGCCCGGCTCCTCAAAGACGTGCATCTTGCTGAAGATGGAGATGTGGTCCACCCCCGCGTTGGTGCGCGTGTCCGACAGCATCACCAAGCCGTCCTCCAGATACAGGGCGACGCAGTAGGTCATGGTCCGTCCTCTCTCCTCCCAGCGGAAGCCGGACCGCCCACGCGAAAAGGGGCGGCCGGCCGGCCGCCCCAGTGTATGCCGAAAAAACCGGCACGCCGCAAACCCATCGCGGGAGACGGGACATCATGTCCCGCCTCGCCGCGATGCGCGGTCAGCGCTGCTGCCCGCCCTTCTCGTCCTGGTCGCGGTCCATGTCCTGCTGCCGCCGGTTCGCCTGGTCCTGTCCCTGCTGCCTGTTCTTCGGATTGTCCTGGGTCTGCTGCCCCTGCTTCCGCTCGTTCTGGCTGCCCATCTGGTTCGGGTTCCGTTCATCGGCCATGGTGCTTCCTCCGCATTGTCGGTTCCGATGCCCAGCGGGCATGACGTGAACCAAGACGGCGATGGTACGCGCGGCGATCGGCCGATCCCTACGATGGCAGGCGGTCATGTTCCGATTCGCTTGGAACTTACGGGGTCCAGCGCAAGGTCATAGGCGAAAAAACATACTCCTCCAGCTGCCGTGCCCATTGACATCATGCGGGTACGTATGGTCTATCTTTCGTAGCGCTGCGAACAGCGTCAGGCCGGAGTCTAGGGAGGACTCGGTAGTCCGTGAAAGCAAGGGCGCGCCGCACAAAAAACAAAGGCGCGCACACAATGCGACACGCTGCATGCCTCAAGCCCTCGCACCCCCGCAGGGCTTTGACGGCGGCAGCGTGTTTCACTTTCAGGGCCTCGCTTTCCACCAGACATTGCGGCTTTTTCTTGCTGCGACGCACAAAACCATAGATGCGCCAGCAAAGAAAAAGGCCGCCAGGATTGCTCCGGCGGCCCGAGTCTAGGGAGGAAACGCCCAAAAAGGCGTCAGTGAAACTAATATATTCCGCAGCGCAGCATAATTCAAGCCTCAATCGAACGAATCATCCCGCGTCCATCGGCTCGGCTCCGGCTTCCACCTTTTCCCCCTGAGCCGCCGCAGGGCGCAGAGCCTGGATGACCGCCACCGCGGTGCGGCGGCTGTGGTCGGCCAGCAGGGCGCCGGCCTCCTCGGCGTCGCGGCGGCGGAACGCCGTCATGAAAGCCTCGTGCTCGTCCACCGACTCCTGCCAGCGGCCCGTATCGTAGTTGGCGAGCGAGCGGGCGCGCAGGATCTTTGCGGCGAAGCCGGCGTAGGTCGCCTCCAGCGCCGGGTTGCGGGCCATGGCGACGATCTGGGTGTGGATCTGGCGGTTGGTCAGGAAGTAGGCCGCACGTTCCCCCGCTTCGTGCTGGGTGACGAGCTGGTCGTGCATCCGGTCGAGCTTCGCGAATTCCGCGTCGGAGCCGTTGCGGCAGGCGAGCGTTCCGGCCAACCGCTCCAGCGCGTCCATCACCTCGAAGATCGCGCCGATCTCGCCAGGGTCGACCGGGGCGACGATGGCGCCGCGGTGCGGGCGAAGCTCCACCAGCCCTTCCGACGACAGGACCCGCAGCGCCTCGCGCAACGGCGTGCGGGAGATTCCCAACTGCTCGCACAGCTGCACCTCCGGCACGCGGACGCCGGGCGGCAGTTCTCCGTCCAGGATCATCGCCCGCAGTTCCTCCACCGCGGAATGATGCAGCGTCGCGCGGCGGATCGGCCGGGCCGGCGCCTTCATGGTCTTGATCCTGTCCATCCTGACCCACCACCCCCGAAAGTGCTGCATACTTGGGCATGCATGCCGAAATGATGCGCTCTGCCCAAAATTCAGGCAAGCACGCTTCCGCGCGGCCAGCCTTCGCTACTATGCTCTAAACAGCTGAAAACAGCCAACAAATTGGCGATTATAATATTGTATACAATTTGGCACGCGCCTTGCGAAAGGAGGAGGGACGCAACCGCATCGGGAGCACTCCTTTCATGACGTTCCGGTCCCTCACCCTGACGACCGTCACCGCCGCCTTCCTCGCCCTCTCCGCCGCTGCCACCGTTCAGGCCGCCGACGCGGAGAAGCTGAAGCTGGGCTTCGCCAAATGCGCCCATTGCCTGCCGATGGCGCTGACCCCGGAACTCGCCAAGGGTGTGGAGATTGAGGCGATCAACTTCAACTCCGGCAACGACGTGCTGACCGCGCTGGTGTCGAAGAGCATCGACATGGCCCAGGTCACCTACCTGCACTACATCACGGCGCTCGATAAGGGCTTCGACGTGGTGGCCGTGTCCGGCCAGGTGAACGGTGGGTCGGAGATCGTCGTCGGCAAGGGCATCACCCTGAAGGCCGATGATTGGGACGGGCTGAAGACGCTGATCGCCGAGCGCAAGGAGAAGGGCGAGCCGCTGCGCGTCGCGGCGTCGCGCGGCAACGCGCAGGACATCCACATGCGCGGCGCCCTCCAGAAGCACGGCATCAACGTCAACAAGGACGTGCAGTTCATCAACATCCCGAACCCGTCCGACCACGCCGCCGCCCTCCAGCGCGGCGAGGTCGACGTGATCTGCACGGTGGAGCCCTTCGCCTCGCAGATCCGCCAGACCGGCGTCGGCACGCATTTCGCTCTGCCCTATGACCAGGCGGCTGGCAACCTGACCAACCTGATCGTCACCCGCTCCGACGTCATCAAGGACCATCCGAAGGCGGTCGAGGCCACCGTCGGCTCGGTCGTCGCCCTGGTCGACAAGCTGAAGTCCGACCAGACCGTGTGGGTGGACGTCATCAACAAGTACACCGGCATGGACAAGGCCGTCGCCACCGAGGCGCTGAAGAACGCCTCCCCGGATTATGCCATCCACAAGGACAGCACGCTGGCCATCGCCACGATGATGCGCGAGCTGAAGTACATCTCCAACGACGTCACCGCCGCCGCGGAGAAGAACCTCGATTACACGTTCCTCGAAGCCGTGACCAAGAAGCCGAAGAGCGAGCTTGGTTTCTAAGAACTTCCCCTCTCCCCTCTGGGGAGAGGGTCAGGGTGAGGGGGTTGCGCTTGTGCCGGACGTTCCGCCATGCGCACCCCCCTCACCGGCCCTACGGGCCACCCTCTCCCCAGAGGGGAGAGGGCTATGTACATGACGGGATAGGAAAACCGGGCCATGACGGCATTGTCGAAATCCTGGGAGCGCGCCGTCGTTCCTCTCTTCATCCTTGCCGCCTGGGAGGTGTTCTCCCGGTCCGGCTTTCTGCCGGCGGCGCTGCTGCCGGCCCCGTCGGTGGTGCTGCACACCTGGGGCGACTGGATCTTCGGCTTCGACGAGACCTCGCAGGGCAACACCGGCCGCTGGTTCGCCGACGCCCTGTCCAGCGCCACGCGCGTCGCCGCCGGCTATGGCATCGCGGTGGTCAGCGGCGTGCTGCTGGGCATCGCCATCGGCTGGTGGCGCTGGGTCGAGCGCACGGTGGAGCCGACGCTCCAGATGCTCCGCCCGGTGCCGCCGGTGTCGTGGATCCCACTGGCGATCATCTGGTTCGGCATCGCCAACAAGCCGGCCATCTTCCTGGTCTTCCTCGGCGCCTTCTTCCCGATCCTGATGAACACCATCCACGGGGTGAAGACCGCCGACCGAAACCTGATCCGCGCCGCCTCGATGATGGGCGCCACGGAGCAGCAGCTGCTGCGCCACGTCGTGTTCCCGGCGGCCCTGCCCAGCATCTTCGCCGGCCTGCGCATCGGCATCGGCGCCGCCTGGATGCTGACCGTCACGGCGGAGATGGTCGCGGTGAAGAGCGGTCTCGGCTATGTGCTGTGGGACAGCTACTACTTCCTGCGCTACGACCTCGTGCTCGCCGCCATGGCCAGCATCGGCCTGCTCGGCTACGCGACCGACGCGCTCATCAAGGTCCTGATGTCCGCCGCGCTGCACTGGCAGCACGGCTCCACGCTCCAGAGCCGGGAGGGCTGAGCGATGGCTTCCATCGAGCTTCGCAACATCACCAAGATCTTCCGCGACGCCAAGCGCAAGCGCGACCTGCTGGCCATCGACGACGTCAGCCTGTCGGTGGAGAAGAACGAGTTTCTCTGCCTGCTCGGCTCGTCGGGCTGCGGCAAGTCCACCCTGCTGAACATGATCGCCGGCTTCGAGAAGCCGACCGAGGGCAGCGTGACGGTGGGCGGAAAGGCGGTGGACGGCCCCGGCGCCGACCGCGGCATGGTCTTCCAGCAGGCCAACCTGATGCCCTGGCTGCCGGTGTGGGAGAACGTCGCCTTCCACCTGCGCCTGAAGGGCTGGCGCAAGGCCGACCGGCGCGACGCCGCCCAGGAATACATCGACATGGTCGGCCTGCGCGGTTTCGAAAACCACTTTCCGGCGGAGCTGTCGGGCGGCATGAGCCAGCGCGTCGGCATCGCCCGCGCCCTTTTGCTGAACCCGCAGGTCATCCTGATGGACGAGCCCTTCGCGGCGCTCGACGCCCAGACCAAGATGGACATGCAGGAGGAACTGGTCGCCATCTGGCAGAAGCAGCGCTGCACCGTCGTCTTCGTCACCCACAGCGTGGACGAGGCGCTGGTGCTGGGCACCCGCGTCGCCGTGATGACCAGCCGTCCGGGCCGCATCCGCGAGCTGATCGCGCTCGACCTGCCGCGCCCGCGCGACACCACCGGCCCGCGCTTCAACGACCACAAGCGCCACATCCTCAACCTGATCCGTGAGGAGGGCCTGCAGCAACGGCAGGCCGCCGTCGCGTGACCGGCCGGCTCGATCTGCTGCTGACCGGCGTCACCGCCCTGACCGGGGAGGCCGTCGGCAGCGTCGTGGACGACGCCGCCATCGGCATCCGCGACGGGCGCATCGTCCATCTCGCCCCGGCCTCGCAGGGGCTTCCCGCCGCCGCCGAGGTCCGGCATCTGCCGGGGCGGGTGGTCACGCCGGGCTTCGTCAACGCCCACCTGCACGCCGTCCTGGTGATGGTGCGCGGCGTGGCCGCCGATCTCGGCTTCGCCCCTTCCTACACGCCGGGCGTTCCCAAGGGCACCGACGCCACGCCGGAGGAGGCCCGCGCGCTGGCCCGGCTGGGCGCGGTGGAGGCGCTGCTCGCCGGCTCGACGCTGATCTGCGACCATTTCGTCCACGCCGACGCGACGCTGGACGCCATCGCCGACCTCGGCCTGCGCGTCCATGCGAGCTGGCGCGTCCACGACGTGGACTTCGCCCGGGTGGCCCAGGGCGAATGGCGCTTCGACGCGGCCATCGGCTCCGACCTGCTGCTGCGGACGCTGGACCTGCACGCCCGCTGGAACGGCGCCAACGGAGGACGCATCCAGGTGCAAATGGCCGCTCACGCGCCGGACACCTGCTCCCCCGCCTTCCTGCGCACCCTCGCCGACGAGGCCGCGGCGCGCTCCATGCGCGTCAACACCCATCTGGCGCAGAGCCGGGTGGAGGTGGAGCGGGTGAAGGCGTCGACTGGCCTGACCCCGGCGGAACTGCTGGACGAGTGCGGGCTGATGAACGACCGGCTGCTCGCCACCCACTGCCTCTATGTCGAGGACGGCGACATCGCGCGCCTCGCCCGCACCGGGGCGCACGCGGTGCATGTGCCGAAGTGCAACGCCGCCTCGGGCCGGCTGGCCCCGACGCCGAAGCTGAAGGAGGCCGGCGTGAACCTCGCGCTGTGCACCGACACGCAGCACGGCGACATGGTGGAGGCGATGCGCTGGGCGCTCGCCACCGCGCGCATCCAGCGGGGCGGCGTCACCGCCGCCTGGCAGCCCGCCGACGTCTTCCGCATGGCGACGCTGGGCGGCGCGCAGGCGGTCGGCATGGCCGACGAGATCGGCACGCTGGCCGTAGGAAAGCTGGCCGACCTCGTGGTCTTCGACGCCCGACGCCCGCATCTGCGCCCGCTGATGAACCCGCTCGGCACGCTCGTCCACACCGCGCAGGGGCGCGACGTGGAGATGGTGCTGGTGGACGGCGAAACGCTGGTCGAGGACGGGCGCCCCGTCCGCGCCGACCTGAACGAGATTTGCATCGAGGCCGACAAGGCCGCCCGCGCGCTGTGGGCGCGCGCCTGACCGAAAGAACCATGGATATGAGCAACCGCGTCCTTCTGGGCATGCTGACCCCGTCCTCCAACACGGTGCTGGAGCCCGTCACCTCCGCGATGCTGAGCGGCCTGCCGGAGGTGACCGCCCATTTCGGGCGCTTCACGGTGAAGGAGATTTCCCTGCGCGCCGCGGCGCTGGACCAGTTCACCGACGCGCCCTTCCTGGACGCCGCCCGGCTGCTGGCCGACGCCCGGCTGAACGTGATCGGTTGGAACGGCACCTCGGCCGGCTGGCTGGGCTTCGCGGCCGACGAGACGCTGTGCGCCTCCATCGAGGCCGAGACGGGCATTCCCGCCTGCACCTCCATGCTTGCTCTGAACGAGATTCTGGAGACGACCGGGCGCAAGCGCTTCGCCATCGTCAGCCCCTATCTGCACGAGATCCAGGACAAGATGGTCGCCAACTACAACGCCGCCGGCTTCGAGGTGGTGGCGGAGCGGCACCTGAACGACCGCGGCAACTTCTCCTTCTCCGAAGTGAGCGAAGCGACCATCGAGCGCATGTGCCTGGAGGTGGCCGAGGCGAAGCCGGAGGCCATCGCCATCATCTGCACCAACATGCGCGGCGCCCCGGTGGCGGAGCGGATGGAAAAGGCGCTGGGCATCCCCGTCTACGACACGGTGTCCACGGTGGTGTGGAAGGCGCTGCGCATGACCGGCGTGGACACCCGCCGCGTCGAGGGCTGGGGCAGCCTGTTCCGCGAGCTGCATGGCTGAGGGCCTGAAAATGCCCTCGCCCCTCTGGGGAGAGGGAGGGGACCCGTCGCGCAAGCGGCGGGGAGGGTGAGGGGGCCGGTGCGCGTGCGCACCGCGAAGGGGCATACTGCCCCTTCGCCATCCCCTGGCATGGGCTTTCGCCCATGCTGCCCCCTCACCCTAACCCTCTCCCCGGAGGGGAGAGGGAACAAACTGGTCATCCAACATGAGGGTTGCCATGAACTTCGATCTGGTCATCCGCAACGGCACGGTCGCCACCGCGTCGGACGTGTTCAAGGCCGACGTCGGCGTGCGCGGCGGGCGGATCGCCGCGCTGGGCGAGGGGCTGGCCGCCGGGCGGGAGGAGATCGACGCCGCCGGGCTGCTCGTCCTGCCGGGCGGGGTGGACGGGCATGTCCATTTCGACCAGCCGACCGGCGACGGGTCCGTCATGGCCGACGATTTCCTGACCGGCACGCGCTCCGCGGCCTTCGGCGGCACCACGACGGTGCTGCCCTTCGCCTGCCAGGAGAAGGGCAAGACGCTGCGCGCCGCGGTTGACGATTATCACCGCCGCGCCGCCGGGAAGCCGCTGATCGACTACGCCTTCCACCTCATCGTCACCGACCCCACCGAGCAGGTGCTCGGCCAGGAGCTGCCGGCGCTGATCCGCGAGGGCTACACGTCCTTCAAGATCTACATGACCTACGACGCGCTGAAGCTGAACGACCGGCAGATCCTGGAGGTTCTGGACATCGCCCGCTCCGAGGGCGCCATGGTCATGATGCACGCGGAGAACGCCGACTGCATCGCTTGGCTGACCGAGAAGCTGGAGCGCGCCGGCCAGACCGCACCGTTCTTCCACGGCGTCTCGCGCCCCCGCGTGGCGGAGCGCGAGGCCACCCACCGCGCCATCTCCCTGGCGGAGCTGGTGGACGTGCCGATCCTGATCGTCCATGTTTCCGGCGCCGACGCGGTGGAGCAGATCCGCTGGGCGCAGGGGCGCGGCCTGCGCATCTACGCAGAGACCTGCCCGCAATACCTGTTCCTGACCGCCGACGACCTGGGCGGGGAGGGGTTCGAGGGCGCCAAGTGCGTCTGCTCGCCGCCGCCGCGCGATGCCGCGAACCAGAAGGTGATCTGGGACGGGCTGACCGGCGGCGCCTTCCAGGTCTTCTCCTCCGACCACGCGCCCTTCCGCTTCGACGGGCCGGGCGGCAAGAAGGTGCATGGCGAGCAGGCGCCCTTCCGCTGCGTCCCCAACGGCATCCCCGGCGTCGAGACGCGCCTGCCGCTGCTCTTCTCCGAAGGCGTGATGAAGGGCCGGATGGAGCTGACCAAGTTCGTCGAGCTGACCGCCGCCAACCCCGCCCGCATGTACGGCCTGCACCCGCGCAAGGGCACCATCGCCGTGGGGGCGGACGCCGACATCGCCCTGTGGGACCCATCGCGCACGGTCACCATCACCAACGGCATCCTGCATCACAATGTGGACTACACGCCCTATGAGGGGATCGAGGTCACCGGCTGGCCGGTCGTCACGCTGTCCCGCGGGGAGGTGATCTGCCGCGACGGCGAACTGCTGGCCGAGCCGGGGCGCGGCGCGTTCCTGCCCTGCGGCCTGCCCGCCCCGGCGCGGCCCAAGGGCTCGCCCGCCCCGGTTTTGCCGTTCTGACCCTGCCGTTCTAAACTCGGCCCGCCGCAACCGGAGACACTGCCCGTGAGCACACCCGACCTGTTCCGCCTCAGCGCCGCCGACATGGCGGAGGGTGTGCGCACCCGCCGCTTCCGGGCGCGTGACCTCGTGGCGGCGAGCCTGGAGCGCATCGCGGCGCTGGACGGCGGGCTGAAATCCTTCATCACGGTGGCCCCCGACGCGGCCCTCGTCGCCGCGGAGGAGGCCGACCGGCGGGTCGAGGCCGGGGCGCCGCTCGGCCCGCTGCACGGCGTGCCGGTGGGCGTCAAGGACCTGACGCTGACGGCGGGGCTGCGCACCACCTACGGCTCCACCCTCTACGCCGACCTGATCCCCGACACCGACGACCTCAGCGTCGCCCGGCTGAAGGCGGCGGGCGCCATCATCGTCGGCAAGACCAACACGCCGGAGTTCGGTTTCGGCGCGATCACCGGCAACGAGCTGTGCGGGCCGACCGCCAACCCCTACGACCACGACAAGACCAGCGGCGGGTCGAGCGGCGGCAGCGCCGCCGCGGTCGCCGCCGGGCTGGTGCCGCTGGCCCAGGGGACCGACTTCGGCGGCTCGGTGCGCACGCCGGCCAGCTTCTGCGGGGTGGTCGGGCTGCGCCCGACGCCGGGGCGCATCCCCAGCCCGGGCCGCGCGCTGGCCTGGGACGGGCTGGCGACGCAGGGATTCCTCGCCCGCGACGTTGCCGACGCCGCGCTGGCACTGGCCGCCGTCAGCGGGCCGGATCCCCGCGATCCGACCTCCCTTCCCGTGCCGGAATGGACGGTGCCGGACCTCGACGCCCTCGACCCGCTGTCGCTGCGGGTGGCCTGGAGCACGGACCTCGGCTCCGCCCTGGTCGACCTCGGGCTGGCCGAGCGGTTCGAGGCCGTGATGCGCGGGCTGGAGGGCCGCTTCGGCGCGTTCGAGGAGGCCACGCCTGACTGCCGGGAGGCCGGCGCCGCCTTCGGCACGCTGCGCGCCGCGCACATCTTCCACACCTACGGCCGGACGCTGGAGCAGGACGGCGACCGGCTGAGCCCGTCGGTCGCCTGGAACATCGCGCGGGGCAAGGGGCTGAGCGCCGCCGACTATCTGCGGGCGGAGGCCCAGCGCAGCGCGCTCTACCGCCGCTTCGCCGCCTTCTTCCGCGACCACGACATCCTGATGACGCTGAGCGCCAGCGTGCCGCCCTTCCCCAACGCCCAGGGCGACGTGACGGAAATCAACGGCTTCCGGCTGTCCACCATCATCGACTATCTGGCGATCACCTACACCGTGTCGCTGATCGGTTTCCCCTGCCTGTCGATCCCCTGCGGCTGGACGGCGGACGGCCTGCCCATCGGCCTGCAACTGATCGCCCGCCCCTACGAGGAGGAGCGGCTGCTGGGCTGCGCCCGTTTCCTGGAGCGGGAGGTGGGGTTCCGCCACCGCTGGCCCCCGCTCTGACTTTTTCCAGCTGCGCAGGGGAGGGGGTGCCGCCGTTTCGCCCCGGGGCATCAGAGGTTTGCGTTGACGCGGCAGGCGGACCTTCCGTCCAACAAGAACGGGAGAATGTGCGGTGGATCAGGGGCAGACGGCCTCGACGATCCGGCACACGTCCCCTGCGGTCCGTGGGGTGAAGCGGGCGAGCAGCCCACCGCGCAGCTCGGGCACGACCAACGACACCGGCTGTTCGGCAGGAACCGTCAGATCGTGGTCGAGGTCGCAGACGCTGACGTAATCCAGCCCGGTCATGGCAACCAAAAGCGACTGCCGCCCCCGCTCGTCGACGGCGTGGGCGATGGCCCGTCCGTTGGCGGCGGCGTAGGCGGCGGCCTGATCCTGGGTGTAGCGGGACACCGGCAGCACCCGCAGCGACGGGTGGCTGCGCAGGACCGTGGCGATGAGGGCGTTGAGGCCGCTGGACAGACTCGGCATGGTTTCCAAAGGCTTCCGACTGTGAACCGCCATGCTACCACGAATTCGGCCGTTGGGGGCGCCGCCCCCGCGCGACGCGATAATGGTCACGCGGGGTTCACACTCTGCCGGTGCGTCAGCCGGCGCGGACCCGCGCGATGAAGCCGTGGATCTCGTCGCGCAACAGGTCGGAATCGCGGGACAGGCTGTTCGCGGCGTCCAGCACCTCCGCGGCGGCCTCGCGCACATCGGTGGCCGATTGGCTGACGCCGCCGATGTTGCCCGACACCAGCCGGGTGCCCTGGGCCGCCTGCTGGATGTTGCGGCCGATCTCGTGCGTGGCGGCGGTCTGCTCCTCCACGGCGGCGGCGATGGCCCCGGCGATGGCGTCCACGTCGGCGATGGTCCGGGCGATGTTGCGGATGGCCGTCACGGTGCCTTCGGTGATGGCCTGGATTTCGGTGATCTGGCTGGCGATCTCCTCGGTCGCTTGGGAGGTCTGTGTGGCCAGAGCCTTCACCTCGTGGGCGACGACGGTGAAGCCCTTGCCGGCCTCGCCGGCGCGGGCGGCCTCGATGGTGGCGTTCAGCGCCAGCAGGTTGGTCTGGCTGGCGATGTTCTGGATCAGGTTGACGACGTCGCCGATCTTCTGGGCGGCGCTGGCCAGCCGCTCAACCAGCGCGTTGGTCCGTTCCCCTTCGGCCACGGCGTCGCGGGCGACCGTCGCGGCGCCGTTCACCTGACGGCCGATCTCCCCGATGGAGCTGCCGAGCTGCTCCGAGGCGGCGGCGACCGTCGCGACGTTGGCCGACGCCTGCTCCGTCGCGGCGGCGACCGAGGAGGCCTGTTCCGTCGTCGTCTCGGCGGCGCCGGTCATCGTCTGCGCGTTGCTCTGAAGCTGGCGGGCGGCCTGCGAGACGGCCTGGACCACGCCCTGCACGTTGGCGTCGAACTGGTCGGCCAGGGCCAGCATGGCGGACCGGCGGTCGGCCTCCATCTGGCGCTTCTGCGCGTCGCTCTCCTCCTGGAGACGGCGCATGTCGAGCCCGTTGCTCTTGAAGACCTGGAGCGCGCGGGCGAGCAGGCCGACCTCGTCCGTGCGTTCGGTGCCCTGGATGGACACGGTCAGGTCGCCGGCGGCGATCGAGGTCATCTCCGACGTCAGGCGGTGCAGCGGACGAACGACGAAGAACAGCAGGATGGAGCCCAGCAGGCCGAAGGCGAACAGCAGGCCGGCGCCCGCCACCGTGTAGAGCCGAGTCATGACCTGTTGGGAGAGCGCGGTGGCGCGCTTCTCGGCCTCGCGCGTCTCGGCCATGCCCTGCTCCACCCGCTCGCCCAGCGCGGCGGTCAGCTTCTGCCGGACCGGGCGGCCGACGTCGATGGACACGCGGATGGCGCCGTCGGTGTCGAAGCCGCGGGCCAGCTGCACGGTGGTCTGGGCGACGCGCTCATACTCCCCGACGATCGACTTGATGGCCTGGATGCTCTCGCGCTCCGCCGGGTCGTCGTAGGCCGCGGCCAGCGTGTCGATGGCGGACAGGGCCTTGGCGATGTTGGCCGTGAGCTGCGTGTTGGCGGCGTCGATGGCCTCGCGGGACGAGGCGACGATGGCGTTCGCCTCGGTGTCCATGGCGTCGCCCAGCGCCGATTGCACGGCAATGGTCGCGCCGAGCCGGTCGGCAACCAGTTCGGTGATGCGGGCGGTTGAGCTTGTCAGATCGGAGATCGCGCTCCGGGCGGTCCAGACGAGGCTGGCGATGACGATCAGCAGGACGAGAACCGGGACGAGGATCTTGTGCAGTAACTTGCGGTTCGAGAACCAGCGGTGCAGCGGCATGTTCAAGGCTTTCCAATAAGGCGTGCTTGATCGGCGGGACGGCAGGGGGCGCCGGGAGCCGGATCCAAAAAAATCCCCCGCAGGCCGGCCGGCATGCGGGGGGAGGTGAGACGCGCCGTCAGCCGGCCAGCCGGTCCCAGCAGCCGTCTAAGGCGGGGGACAGCTTGTGCTTCATGATGCGCTGGCTGGGGGTGCGCTCGAACTCCTCGACCACCGCGATGTAGCGCGGATTCTGGTAGGGCGCGAGCTGTTTTCCGAGCCAGCCGGACAGCGACGGGATGTCCAGCGTCGTCCCGGCCTTCGGCTTCACGAACAGCTTGATGTCCTGCTCGCCCACGTCGGCGGCAACGCCGATGATGGCGCAGTCCTCGACGCTGGGGTGAGTGGCCGCCACATGCTCGACCTCCCAGGCCGAGACGTTCTCGCCCTTGCAGCGCACGCTGTCGGTCATCCGGCCGTGGAACAGCAGCGTCCCGTTGTCATCGAGCGAACCGAGGTCGCCGGTGCGCAAAGCGCCGTCCTTGAGCGCGCGGGCCGTCGCCTCCGGGTTGCGGAAATAGCCGGCGAAGATGGCGCCGGGCCGGTCGGTGCGGACGACGATCTCGCCCCGCTCGCCCTGCGGCACCGGCTTGCCCGCGCCGTCCAGCAGCTCCACGCTGAACCAGGGCATCGGGCGGCCGACCGCGCCGACCACGCCCTCGTCGTTGCAGGTGGTGATGCTCGACGCCTCGGTCATGCCGTAGCATTCGCGGATCTGCACGCCGAACCGCTCCTCGAAGGGTGTCCAGGTCTCCTTCGGGCAGCCGCCGCCCCAGGCGATGCGCACGGGGTGGTCATGGTCGCGCGGGGAGACCGGCTGCTTCAGCAGGATTTGCAGGATGCCGCCCAGATAGTGGATGTGGGTCGCCCCGTACTCCCGCACCTGATCCCAGAAGCGGCTGGCGCTGAAGCGGTCGACCATGGCCAGCGACACGGCACGGATCAGCGGCATGACGATCATCTGGGCGCCGCCGATGTGGTACAGCGGCTCCCACACGAACAGCACGTCGCCGTCGCGGGCGGCGGAGACGCGGGCCACCGCCTCGCCGGCCAGCCGCATCATGCGGTGCGACACCAGCACGCCCTTGGGCCGCCCGGTGGTGCCGGAGGTGTACATGATGGCGAAGGTGTCGTCGGGGGCGGGCGGCGCCTCCTCGAAGGCGGCGTCGGATTCCAGCAGGGTCTCCAGCCGCAGCGCGGCGGACGGGTCGCCCTGGACGATCAGCGGCGTGCCGGCGGGCACCGCCCCCGTCTCGGCGATCACCGGCAGGAACTCGGCCTCGGCGACGATGGCACCGGGCTCCGAATGCTCCAGGATGTAGCGCAGGCCCTCGCCGCGCTGCTGGGCGTTGATCGGCACCCAGACCAGCCCGGCCTTGGCGAGGCCGAACAGGGTGGAGAGCACCAGCGGGCTGTTGCGCAGCATCAGCGCCACGCGGTCGCCGGGCTTCAGCCCCAGCCGCCGCAGCTCCGCCGCCACGCCGTCGGACTGGCGGTCGAGCGTGGCGAAGCTCAGGGCCTCACCGTTGAAGCGGGCGAACAGGCGGGCGCGTCCGGTCCGGGCCGCCTGCGTGAACAGGCGGACGAACCCTTCTTCGAAATCGGACATGATGCGTATCTCGAATGCGTTTGGTCGGTTGGTTGCGGATCAGCGCGCCGGACGGCGCAGCCATTCCGCCATCAGCAGCAGGGCCATCACGATCGCGAAGACCACGACGGACACGGCGGCCAGCGTCGGGTTCAACTGGAGGATCATGTCGTCCCACATCTGCTTCGGAAGCGTGGTCTTGACGCCGCCGCTGACGAAGATCGCCACGGTCAGCTCGTCGAAGGAGGTGATGAAGGCGAACAGGAAGGCCGCCACCAGACCGCCGCGGATCAGCGGGACGGTGACCAGCATCAGCGTCCGGAAGCGGTTCGCCCCCAGCGTCGCCGCCGCCTGGTCCAGCCGCCAGTCGTGCCCCTTGACCACCGCGGAGATGGCGACGAAGGCGAAGGGCAGGGCCAGCACCGTGTGGCCGATGATCAGGCCGAGGTCGGTGGCGACCAGCCCGATCTGGGCGAACAGGTAGAACAGCCCGACCGCGATGACGATGCGCGGCACGATCATCGGCGCCAGGAAGAAAGCGAAGATCGCCCCCCGCCAGCGCGAGGAGGAACGGGCGAGCGCCAGCGCGGCCAAGCCGGCCACCAGCGTCGCCAGGACCGCCGTGGCGAAGGCCACCGCGAAGGAGCGGATCGTCGCCGACACCCAGAGGTCGGAGTTGAAGTAGACCCGGAACCACTCCAGCCCGTAGCCCGGCGGCGGGAAGTCGAGGAAGGGGGAGGTGGTGAAGGCGATGGGCACCACGACCAGCGCCGGAGCGACCAGGAAGACGATCACCGCCGTGGAGTAGAGCGGCAGCAGCCGGTCCATCACCTTCGGCCCCAGCAGACGCCCGAGCGGTCCGCCCAGCGCCGTCGATGCCTTGGCGAGCGCCGACAGGATGCCCATCCCGGCCTCGCGCAGGCGGCCCTGGCCGCCGCCGGTCCGCCCGGACGTCTCACCCGACAGGGAAGACAGGCCGAACAGCCGGTCGTAGACCCAGCAGGTGACCAGCGCCGCGACCAGCATGAAGGTGGCCAGCGCGCCGGCGAAGGCCCAGTTCAGCATCTCCTGGATCTGGGTGATGATGAGCTGCGCCAACATGGTCTGCTGCGGCCCGCCGAGCAGCGCCGGCACGATGAAGAAGCCCAGCGAGGAGATGAAGGTGAGCAGGCCTGCCGCCGCCACGCCGGGCAGCGAGAGCTGGAAGTAGACCAGCCAGAAGGCGTTGGCCGGCGGGGCACCCAGCGTCTCCGCCGCCTGGACCAGCCGGCGGTCGAGGGTGGTCATCACCGGCAGCATGGTCAGCACGGCCAGCGGCAGCATGGCGTGGACCATGCCGGCCATCACGCCGAACTCGTTGTGCAGCAGCGGCAGGGGGGACATCCCGGTGCCGGAGAGGATCTGGTTGATGACGCCGGTGCGCCCCAGGATGACCATCCAGGCGAAGGTCTTCACCAGATAGCTGGTCCAGAAGGGCACCATCACCGCCAGGATCGCCAGCCCGCGCTGGCGCTCCGGCAACTGCGCCAGCCAGTAGGCCAGCGGATAGCCGAACAGGAGCGACAGCAGGGCGGTCAGCCCGGCGATGCGGAAGGTGCTCATCAGGACGCGGAAATAGACGTCCGTGGCGACGATGCGGGCGTAATGGTCGCCGGTCCAGGCCGAGGTCTCCAGGTCCTGGACGCTGAGGCCGAGCAGCCGCAGCACCGGGAACAGGAAGAAAATGGCCAGGAAGGCGAGCCCGGGGGCGGCCAGCCACAGCGGGCCGAAGCGCAGCCGCCGCCGCGCCGCGGCGAAGGCTCCGTCATGGTTCAGAGTGGCGGCGCTCATGACACCAGCACCCCGGCGTCGGCGCGCCAGCGCACCGCGACCACCTCGCCCAGCCGCGGCGGGGCGGTGCCGCGGCGGAGCCGGACGGTGATTGTCTCCTCGCCGCCGAGCGACACCAGAACGCGGGTCTCGGACCCGGCATAGACGGTGTCCACGACCTCGCCCCGCACCTCGTTGTCGCCCTCGCCGTCGATGTCGAGCTGTTCGGGGCGGACGACCAGCGTGCCGTCCTGGCTGTCTGGCGTGTCGGCCGACAGGCGGAAGCTGCCGTTGCCGGTGACCAGCATGGGCGCTCCGCTGCCGTCGCGCCGGACCTGCCCGCGGAAGATGTTCGACACGCCAATGAAGTCGGCGGCGAAGGCGGTCTTCGGGCGGGCGTAGATGTCGTGCGGGGTGCCGAGCTGCTCGATGCGGGCGTGGTTCATCAGGCAGATGCGGTCCGACATGGCCAGGGCTTCCTCCTGGTCATGGGTGACGTAGATGATCGTGGCGCCGGTCTCGCGATGCAGGCGCTTGATCTCGTACTGCATGTGCTCGCGCAGCTTCTTGTCGAGCGCCCCCAGCGGCTCGTCCATCAAAATGACCGAGGGCTGGTAGACGAAGCAGCGCGCCAGGGCGACGCGCTGCTGCTGCCCGCCGGACAGCTCCTTGGGAAAGCGCCCGGCGAGATGGCCGAGATGGACCATCTCCAGCGCTTCCTTCACGCGCCGCGTCAGATCCGCCGGGGCGACGCCGCGCATGCGCAGGGGAAAGCCGATGTTCTCCGCCACCGTAAGGTGCGGGAACAGGGCGTAATGCTGAAAGACGAGGCCGATGTCCCGCTTGTGCACGGGGGTGCGGGTCTCGTCCTGTCCGTCGATCAGGATGCGCCCGCCGCTCGGCTCCACCAGCCCGCAGATCATCTGCAGAAGCGTGGTCTTGCCGGACCCCGACGGGCCGAGCAGCGTCAGGAACTCGCCCGCCGGGACTTCCAGGCGGGTGGGTTCCAGCGCCGTGATGGCGCCGTACCGTTTGGTCAGGCCGTCGACCAGCAGCTTCGGCGTGGCGGCGGCTCCGGCCTGGACCGGCGCTGTCCGCGCCTGTGCGAGCGGTGAAAGCATGGCGGCGGGTCTCCTTTCCGACAGGCGGGCTTAGCCGAGGATCCAGGCGTTGAAGCGCTCGTTCATCTTCGCCCGGTTGGCGCCCCACCAATCCTCCTTGGCGATGGTCATCACCTTCAGATTGTCTTCGAAGGTCGGCAGCGCCGGGGCGCGCTCCTTCGGGATGCTCTTGTAGGCGTCGAGGTTGGTCGGGCCGTAGGCCAGCACCTCGGTGAAGACGGCCTGGCGGGCCGGATCGGCGCAGAACTTGATGAACTGGCGGGCGGCGTCGGCGCGCGGGTTGCCGCGCGGGATGCCCCAGCCCTCGATCGAGTAAAGGCCCTGGTTCCAGTTGATCTTCACCGGGGCGCCGCCGTCGATCACCGCCTGGGCGCGGGCGTTCCACAGGGCGATCATGTCGACCTCGCCGCTCTGGATGAGCTGGCTGGACTGGGCGCCGCCGGTCCACCACACGGCGACGTGCGGCTTGATGCGGTCGAGCGCCTTGAAGGCGCGGTCGACGTCGAGCGGGTAGAGCTGGTCGAGCGGCACGCCGTCGGCGAGCAGCGCCTGCTCCAGCGTGTCGATCGGGTTCTTGCGCAGCGAGCGGCGGCCCGGGAACTTCTCGACGTTCCAGAAATCGGCCCAGCTCTGCGGGGCGTTGGAGGCGAACTTGTCGGCGCGGTAGCCGAGGATGGTCGAATAGACGTCGGTGCCCATCCAATGGCTGGTCAGCGAGTCCGGCATCAGGCCGGGGACGTCCGCCGCCGCGAAGTTCAGCGGCTCCAGCAGGTTCTGCTTCATCAGGATGTCGCGCGCCGACAGGGTCAGCGTGCAGACGTCCCAGGTGTAGGACTTGGTCTCGACGATGGCCTTGAACTGGGCGGTCGGCTCCGCCTCGCGGGCGACGTTGACGACCTTGATGCCGGTGGCCTTCTCGAACGGGTCGTAGAAGGACTTGCGGAAGGCCGGGCTGTAGGGGCCGCCCGGGTCGGCGACGGTGATCTGCTGCGTGGCGGCGAAGGCCGGACGCAGCAGCCCGGCGGGCAGGGTGGCGCCCAGCGCGACGCCGGCGGCGCCCTTCATCAGGCTGCGGCGGCCCATGGAGAAGCCGGAGGTCTTGCTCATGTGAAACTCCCTGTTCTGTGCGGCCGGGGCGTCTCTGTTGCCCCGGTGGATGAGCGCCGCCGTGGCAGCGCGGGTGGGCGGATCGTTGCGCCCGGGAAGAGTCGTGTTTGGGGCGTGAGCCCGAATTACGCGCGCTTCGCGGCGCGCTTGGCGAGGAACTCCTCCATCATCCGGGCCGGTTCGCCGGACGCGTAGGCCTCGCGCTGGATGCGCACGCCGGCGGCCAGGGCGTCGCGGAAGCCGGCTTCGGTCATTTCGCGGAAGCGCTGCTTGTCCAGGCGCATGGCGACCGGCGGCTTGGCGGCCAGTTCCTCGGCCAGGGCCAGAGATTCGGCCATCACGCGGTCCTGCGGGACGATGCGGTTGATCAGGCCGATGCGGTGGCTCTCCTCGGCGTCCATCAGCCGGCCCGACAGCGTCAGGTCCATGGTGCGGGCCAGACCGATCATCTCCTTCATGATCCACGGGCCGGTGGTGCTGGCGATGCCCGAGTTGATCTCCGGCTGGCCCATGCGCACCCCGGCATGGCCGATGCGGAAGTCGCCGAGCAGGGCGACCTGGAAGGCGGAGCCGGCGGCGACGCCGTTCAGCGCGATGATCAGCGGCTTGGACAGGGTGCGCATGCGGTGGTAGAGGCGCTCCCACTCCGCCACCCACTCCTCGGCGCGGTCGGCGTCGAAGGTCTTGGTTTCGTTCAGATCCTGCCCGGCGCCGAAGGCGCGGTCGCCGGCCCCGGTCAGGATGATCGCGCGCACGCCGTCCTGGTTCTCGAACTGCTCGAAGGCGACGACCAGCTCGTCGCGCATCGCGGCGTTCCAGGCGTTCAGGATCTCCGGGCGGTTCAGCGTGATGATGCCGACCGGGCCGCGGACCTCAGTGAGGATGAATTTGAACACGGGACCACTCCTGTAAGCGGGGCGTTTCGCGCGCCTTGCGGACGTTCCGGGCGGATGTTCCGGCGCCCCTCGGGGCGGCGCGTCGTATTGCAATACGATACTTGGTATTGAATAGCTTGGCTTGCTTTGCTAGACCTGTCAACGGTATCTCTCGCACACGAACCACAGGACCGATCGCCATGGCTCCGCGCCGTCCGTCTTCCCGACAGTCAGACACGGAATCCGCAACCGCCGTTGCGGACGCCTCGGTGAAGGAGGGGGGCGCCGCGCGTGCCGGCGATCCCTTGATGGTGATGTCC